>DKBI01000018.1:14089-14220 GCA_002451175.1 Betaproteobacteria bacterium UBA6904 | reverse complement strand
GCCCTCGGAGCTCGGCGAAGACGACATCCTCGTCGCCATCGTGAAGAAGCCCGGCGCGACCGTCTCCGCGCAGGAGGTTGCCGCGTGGTGCCGCGCGCGCCTCGCCGCGATCAAGGTGCCGCGCTATGTCG
>DKBI01000018.1:0-14039 GCA_002451175.1 Betaproteobacteria bacterium UBA6904 | reverse complement strand
GCGCAGCGCACGAGTTCCGCGCGCGCCAGAAGGTCGCCGCGGCCGGTGCTCGAGAGCTCGCGCCGGGCGCGGGCGAACTCCTGCTCGGCCAGCCGCGTGTCGCCCGCGAGGTAATGCCGCTCGAACGCATCGAGCGCGTCGCGCGCGCCCAGCTGCCATGCGGGCGGCGGCGTGCTCGCGCACGCGCCGAGCGCCAGCGCGGCGAGGCCGACGCGAAGCGTCCGCCCGGTCACGGGAGCCGGATCTCCGTCTTGCGTTCCAGCGGCCACTTGCGGTTGATCTCGTCGATGAGGCTCGCGACCTTGCGCAGGCTCGCCTCCACCTCGGCGCGGAGCGCGCCGAGGTCGGCCGTCGCGCCCTTGACGTCGCGGCTCGCCGCCTGGGCATTCGCAAGAATCGCGTCCACCTTCTTCAGGTTCTCGCGCACGTCGCCGAGAATTGCGTTCACCTGCGCGGCCGCGCGCTGTGCCTCGTCCATCACCCCGCCCGTCCCGAACAGGCGCTGATCGGTCTTCGTGGCCAGCGCATCGAGTTTCGCCGAGACCCCGCCGAGCGACGCCAGCAGCGCGTTCGCCCGGTCGATGGCGGCCACGACCTTCTGCGCGTCCTCCTCGCTGCCCAGCACGCCGCCGAGGATGCCGCGACGACCCGCCATGCGCGCGGTCGTCACGCGCAGGTTTTCCAGACTGGCGTGGAGCCCGCCGCCGGCCGCGGTGAGGTGCTCGACGTTCTCGAGAACCGACTTCAGCGTCGCCACCATGCGCGGAATTTCTTCCGAGGCATCGCCGCGCAGGACCGGGCGGACCGCGCCGTCCGCGAGCGGCGGGTCCTTGAGATCGCCGCTGAACACGCGCAGCCTTGCGCCGCCCACGAGACCGCGCTCCAGCGTGAAGACGCTGGTCGTGCGCAGCCAGCGCGCCTCCTTCAGCGGCACGTCGACCCCGATGCGCACCTTGCCGTCCTCCGCCAGCGCGATGCGCCGCACGGTGCCCACCGGGAATCCGGAAAACGTCACGTCCATCCCGATGTTCACGCCCTCGGCGTTGTCCGTGACGAGCGTCAGTTGCTGCCGGGCCTGGAACAGGCCGCGCGCATAGAGCACGTACCCGACGAAGGCGACCGCCACCACGATGGTGAACGCGAGCAGCATGCCGACCTTGAAGCCGAGGTTTCCCGGCAGGCGGGTCACGCCGGGCTCGCGCGCCGCCATCAGAGGTACCTCGCCGCGAGCGACGCGGCCTCGATGAGGCCGATGACGAAGAACAGCCGCATCATGCCGCCGAGCACCGCCACCGGCGCCGACTTGATCCTCGAGGTCGCCTCGAGCCCCGCCGCGATCGGCACGATCGCCACGGCGGCGCCGAACAGCACGCCCTGCAGCGCGAAGCCGAGCATCGTCGGCACGTCGAATACCTTGCCGATGACGTGCGTGAATTCGCCCAGGCCCCAGGGCGAGACGCCGTAGAGCGCGAGATAGGCGATGACGATCGCCAGGCCGCAGGACAGCACCGTCAGCGCGGTCACCGAGAGCATCGCCGCAGCGACGCGCGGCACGAACTCGACGAGCAGCGGATCCTCCCCGGAGCGCTCGATCGCCTCGAGCTCCCCCGAGACGTGCATCAGCGCGATTTCGGTGGCGATCGCCGCGCCGGAGCGCAGCGCGACGAACAGCACCGTCGTCAACGGCACCAGTTCCAGCACCAGCCCGCGCAGCACGAGCTCGAGCGCGTAATCCGCGAGGCCGAATTCACGCGCCGTGGCGACGGTGATGTGGATCACCACCGTCTCCAGGAGCAGGACGAAGAGCAGGAACCGCGCCAGGATCTGCCAGGCCGTGAAGTAGATCTGCCGGAAGGCGCTCTCGCGCGTGGCCGCCGTGTAGCTGCCGCGCGAGGCCGCCGCGGCAATGGCGTAACCGGCGAGGTGCAGCACCCGGCCCCAGCCTTGCACCCAGTCGACGAGCGCGCCGGCGCGAATCATCGCCCGGCGGCGGGTGGCGCGAAAGGGAGCGTGTCCGCCATGTCAGCGCGAAGTGTAAATTAGAATGCGTCAGCACGAATCGGAGCCCCCATGCCGCGCAAGAAACCGGAGGAGCTGCGCAGTCATCGCTGGTACGGCGCGAAGGACCTGCGCGCCTTCGGCCACCGCTCGCGCACCGCGCAGATGGGCTACGACCGCTCGGACTACGCGGGCAAGCCGGTGATCGCGATCATCAACACCTGGTCCGACATCAATCCCTGCCACACGCATTTCCGCGGCCGCGCCGAGGAGGTCAAGCGCGGCGTCTGGCAGGCGGGCGGCTTTCCGGTGGAGATGCCGGCGATGTCTCTGTCCGAGCCCATGCAGAAGCCCACCACCATGCTGTACCGCAACTTCCTCGCCATGGAGACGGAGGAGCTGCTGCGCTCCTACCCGGCGGACGGCGCGGTGCTGATGGGCGGCTGCGACAAGACCACGCCGGCGCTCGTCATGGGCGCGACCAGCATGAACCTGCCGGCGATCTACCTGCCGGCGGGGCCGATGCTCAAAGGGCACTGGCGCGAGGCGACGCTCGGCTCGGGCTCGGACACGTGGAANNTACTGGGACGAGCTGCGCGCGGGGCGCATCAGCGAGCGGGACTGGCAGGAGATCGAGGACGGCATCGCGCGCTCGGCGGGCACCTGCATGACGATGGGCACCGCGGCGACGATGATGGCGATCGCCGAAGCGCTCGGCCTCACGCTGCCGGGCGCTTCGTCCATCCCGGCGCCCGACTCGAACCACGCCAAGCTGGCGACGCTGTGCGGCAAGCGCATCGTCGAGATGGTGTGGGAAGACCTCAAGCCGCGCGACCTGCTCAGCGCGGATGCGTTCGACAACGCGATCGTCACGCTGATGGCGATGGGCGGATCGACCAACGCGCTGATTCACCTCGTGGCGATGGCCGGGCGCGCGGGACTGCCGCTGCCGCTGGAGCGCTTCAACGCGTTCTCGGCGAAGACGCCGCTGCTCGCCAACGTGCGGCCGTCGGGCGCAAAGCACCTGATGGAGGATTTCTACTACGCGGGGGGCCTGCGCGCGCTGCTCGGCGAACTGAAGGACCTCCTGCATCTCGATGCGAAGACCGTCAACGGGCGCACGCTCGGCGAGAACCTCGCTGGGGCGCGCATCTACGATGCCGACGTGATCCGGCCGCGCGCGAACCCGCTGAAGGCCTCGGGAGGTCTCGTCGTGCTGCGCGGTTCGTTGGCGCCGAACGGCGCGGTGATCAAGGCCGCCGCGGCGAGTCCGCAGCTGCTCAGGCACACCGGCCGCGCGGTGGTGTTCGAGGATTACAACGACATGGCGGCGCGCATCGACCGCGACGATCTCGAGGTCGATGCGGGGAGCGTGCTCGTGCTGCGCAACTCGGGGCCGCTGGGCGGCCCCGGGATGCCGGAGTGGGGCATGCTGCCGGTGCCGAGGAAATTGCTGAAGCAAGGCGTGAAGGACATGGTGCGGCTGTCGGACGCGCGCATGAGCGGCACGAGCTACGGGACGTGCGTGCTGCACGTCGCGCCGGAGTCTTACGTCGGCGGGCCGCTCGCGCTGGTGAGCAATGGCGATCTGATCGAGCTCGATGTCGAGCGGCGGGTCATCGACCTGAAGGTACCCGAGACGGAGCTGGCGAAGCGGCGCGCGGCGTGGACGCCGCCGGCGCGGAAGTACGAGCGCGGCTACGGCGCGATCTTCGCAAAGCACATCAAGCAGGCCGACGAGGGCTGCGACTTCGATTTTCTCGAAGGCACAGCCCCGATACCAGAGCCGGAAATTCACTAATCTTGCCAAAGTAATCGCGGCCCGGACCTCGAGATGGCCGCTATCGGCCAACAACGGACGCATGCACGTCTGGCGGAGATCGAGGTGTCTACCAGTCCAAGACTGCGTTAGACCGCGTTATCGACGGTCAATAACGATACCAAGGTCGTATTCACATCTTGGCACTGTGCGGAAAAACTGCCGCGCCGTGCGGGCCGTAGGTCGGCAGGCCCGCCACGGTGGGGGGATGTTATGGGCCTTGCTTGCGGCAGCGTCACAAGAGCGGCAGCAACCTCTCTGGTTGCAACGTTGTTGGCCTGCGGTTCGGCTGGCAACTCCGTAGAGACATTCGATAACTCAGGGGGTGCACCGCCTCCGGGCACCTCGGTCTCGTTTGAAGTGGTGCCATTCAGCGTGGACGCTCCCGGGGGACCTCCTCTTTGCAACAGCTCGCTGACAAGGAATGAACTGTCGCTCCTTGTCCGTAAGGCATCCGATATTCCTGTGGTCAATGGCGATGAGGGCTGTACCGCAGGTCTGCGTGCCGCCTTGGGAGACGCTTTCAGCACGCTCACAGCCGATCAAGCGATCGGGATATTTGCCCTGAGCCTCGGTGGTTGCGCCGACCGATTCGAGTTGACTCAGGTGTATCGCGATCAGCTCGTCTTGCGTCCCTGGATCGTGATCTTGGATACGGCATTGGGAGGCAAGAACGTGGCCTGTAATTCAGCCGCCGTCGCGTACCTGCAGGCGCTGCGCATTTCGAGCACCGCCGGCGCAACATCAATGGAGCTTTATCGTTCTCGCGTCAATCCGAACTACCCGCGCCGACCCGATGTCCCGGTGTGGTAGATGGCCGCCCCTGGCAACGGCAGCTAACGGGAATTTTGGGCGGGCGGCGTAAACGGCGCGGTTCGGCCAATAGCCGACATTCGCCTATCGTTCAGGTTTTGTGGCGCGGAACACGTCTGCATACAAGCGGCGGCGGGCATCCGGTAGCGGCAATTCAGGTGCGCCCGCGTTCCGAACGTGTCGCCGAAGACATCTTGATTAATCCACTCACTTCAGCCGCTTGATTGCAGGGGGAAACCACTCGCCACGCTTGACGAGGTCTTTGGGGACGTAGGTTCGCAGCGTCAGCGAAAATCCCCTGCCGGGTGCTGACGGCAACCAATTGGACTCTGGCACGGCCGCATTGGGCTTGGCAGCGAAGAGGATCTTCAGCGACCCATCGGCCTCGCGCTTCAGGCCTGAGTCGCTATTGAAGTTAAAACGGTTCAGCGGATTTTTCACGACCCGGTAATCGGGCACATCCACGAGAATCACCGACCAGTAGGCGTTCACTACGGCATCGGGCCGGTTCGCGGCGGAAAACTCGAGGACATAATCGTTCGCGCCATTGAGCGGTTGACCGTCTGCATCCCGCGTGGCGACGAAATAGATCACTTCGTCGTTGGCGTTCGCCCAGAGCCCCACCAAGTTCGCCGAACTGCGCCTCCAATAATCCGCGCCGTAGTTGCCAGTACCCAGAGTCGCGAGCCAGTTGTTCTGAAAGACACCGGACTGCGTGACGGCATACTTGAGGAACTGCGGGACCACTTCCTCTTTGATCAATTGGTCGAGCGCCTGGCGCTGCCCGGCATCCTTGGCTTGCCGGCCGATGTCCCGAACCTTCGCCTGCATCTGGGCCGCGATCGGCGATACGTCCAGTGCGCTGGCGAGCACCGCTTCCACGTTGTCGAACAACTCAACCCCAATCAGTTCCTTGTTCCCAAAGGACGCCATCTGGGCGGCGGGCTGGATGACCGGCCTGCCGAGAGGTGCGAGTTTGAATTGCTTTTGCAGAGCCATTGCGCCGGCGGGATCCGTCTTCAGTTCCACGCGCCCGAGCAGCTTGGCCTTGCGCGAGTGCAACTCGATGCGCACCGCGTCCGCCGGGACGTTTGCCGTGGAGCCGGGCGCGACGAATGCGAACTTGCCGAACGGATGCGTCGGATAATTGCGTTCGTTGAGGTTGGTGATGACCTCGCCCCACTCGTCGAGGATCTGCGCGGTGTAATAGCGACCCTTCACTTCCGGCACTTCGAGCAGCACCGGAGTTTTGTCGTCCACGGCGATCCACGCCTCGAGGTAAGCGACGTCGAGGTTCGGGTTCACGAAGTCCGCCGATCCAGCCGGGTTGTATTTGATGACGTTGTAGTCGATGCCGGGCTCCTTGAGGTCCGTCTGCTCCTGCCGGATGGCGATGGCGCGGCCCAGCAGATAGACGTAAGCGTCGGTCACGGTCTGCCGGTCAGGAAACTCGGCATGGACGGATGGAGCGACGCCAATGGCCAGGCCCATGGCGGTCGTGAAGCAGGCGATGAAGACCGAGTTGCGAATGACGTGTCTATTCATCTGTGGTTGTCTATTAGGGAATAGGCGACTTTGTAACCGCGGACGCTACCCGTTGCAAATGTTCGCTTTGAGTCGAAAGCGGACGTACCGCCCCAGCCGGCGGTACATGGGGCGATGAACTTCGCCGCGGCGCCGACGACGGCCCGAAGCGCCCCGAACCCGGGCTCCTACGCCCCCGACGCGAGCCGCTCGATGACGTCCTTCTGCACCTTCAGCTTTTCGCCCGCGGCGATGATCTCGTCCCAAGTGAACGGATCCACCGGAATCCCCTCTTTCGTGCGCTTCGCCTTCCACTCGCGCTCGGGCTCGCCCGCAATCCGCACCTTGTCGTGCCCCGGCGCCGGCGGGCACTGCCGCAGCCAGTCCAGATAGGCGCGCGTCTCGCGCTCGAACGCTTCGCGCGTCCCCAGCCGCGCCGGATCGACGAGCACGGTGAACATGCCGTTGTACACGCGCATGCGCGAGTGGTCCTCGTAGTGCCAGGTGCCGCCGCCCGAGAGCGCGCCACCGAGCAGCTCGCACACCACCGACAGCCCGTAGCCCTTGTACGCGCCGGTGGTGAGCAGCGCGCCCCACGGCGGCACCACCACGTAGCGCGGATCGGTCGTCGGATGGCCGTGATCGTCGATCAGCAGCCCGTCAGCCACTTTCTCGCCCTTGTTGTAGGCGACGCGCATCTTGCCCTGCGCGACCGCGCTCGTCGCCATGTCGAGGAGAAAGGGCGGGCCGCCGGGCAGCGGGATGCCGACCGTCACGGGATTGGTGCCGAAGCGCGCGTCCGCGCCGGCATACGGCGCGACGCGCGCGTGCGAGATGACGTTGACGAAGTGAATCGACACCAGCCCCTCGGCGACCGCCATTTCCGCCCAATGACCGATGCGCCCGAGGTGGTGCGCGTTGCCGAGCATCATCACGCAGCTGCCGTGCTGCTTCGCGCGCGGCACGGCGAGTTCCATCGCCTCCTTGCCAAGCACCTGCCCGTAGCCCGCGTTGCCGTCGAGCGTCAGCAGCGCGCCGGCATCGAGCTTCACCGTGACGTGGCGATTGGCGTGCAGTCCGCCTTCGAGCAGCGCCGCCACGTAGCGCGGCACCATGCCGATGCCGTGCGAATCGTGGCCCTGCAGGTTCGCTTCCACCAGGTTCTCGGCGACGAGCCCCGCCTCGCGCGCGTCGCTGCCGCCCGCGGCGACCACGGCCGCAATCGCCCGCGTCAGCGGCGCCGCTCTGAAAATCCGATAGTCGGCCATGCGCCCTACTCCGCCTTGATGCCGCCGCGCTCGACGGCCTTCGTCCAGCGCTCGACTTCCGCCTTCATGAAGGCGCCGAATTCCTCCGGCGTGCCGGCCACGACATCGAAGCCGATCTGGGTCATGCGCTCGCGGATTTCCGGTGCGCGAAGCGCCCGCACCGCCGCCTCGTTCAGGCGCTTCACCACGGCCGGCGGCGTCTTCGCCGGCGCCGCGGCGGCCTGCCACGAGGTGACGACCAGATCCGGAAACCCGGCCTCGGCGACCGACGGCACGTTCGGCAACTGGGGGTGGCGCGCCCTGGCGGTGACGGCGAGCGCCTTCATCTTGCCGGCCTTGATGTAGTTGGTGACCGCGCCGAGGTTCTGGAACGAATAGTCCACCTGGCTGCCCATCAGGTCGGTCTGGCAGGCCGCGCCGCCGCGGTACGGCACGTGCACGGCGAACACGCCCGCGCCCTGCTTGAACACCTCGCCCGTCAGGTGATCCGAGGAGCCGGTGCCGCTTGAGCAGTACGAAAGCTTGCCCGGGTTCTGCTTCGCGAATTCGACCAGCTCGCGCATCGAGGTCGGCGGGAGGTCCGGCCGGGTGACGAGGATGTTGGGCGTCGTCACCGCCAGCGTGATCGGCGCGAAGTCGCGCACCGGGTTGTAGCGCAGGTCCTTGAACAGCGCCGCGTTGATCGAGAACACGCCGATCGAGCCGACGAGGATCGTGTAACCATCCGGCTCCGCCTTGGCGACGAACTCGGCGGCGATCGAGCCGTTCGCGCCGGGCTTGTTCTCGACCACGCCGGGCTGGCCGAGATACTCGGAGAACTTCGACGCGATGGCGCGCCCGACGATGTCCGAGGAGCCGCCCGCGACGAACGGGATGATGACCTTGACCGGCTTGGTGGGCCAGGTCTGCGCATGAACGCCGGCAGTGGCGGCGAAACCGAGCACGAAGGCGGGGACGAACCGGCGCATGACGAGGATCCCGTACGAAGGCGGAGAAGTCCAAAGTTTACAATGGCGTCTTTCCCCCTCGAGGCATCCCCTTATGAAGGTCCGTGCACTCCTTGCGCTCCTCGCCGTGGCCGCGATTCCGGCCGCGGCGCAGACCTACCCGGCCAAGCCCATCCGCCTCGTCGTGCCGTACGCAGCCGGAGGCACCTCGGACATCCTCGCGCGCCAGATCGGGCCGAAGCTGACCGAAGCCTGGGGCCAGCCGGTCGTCGTCGAGAACCGTCCCGGCGCGAACGGCAACGTGGGCGCGGACTTCGTGGCGAAGAGCGCGCCCGATGGCTACACGCTGCTCATCACCGACCTCGGCGGGCTGGTGATCAGCGCGAGCGTGTACCCCAAGCTTCCCTTCGATCCGGCCCGNNCAGCCCGGCAAGCTCAATTTCGCGATCTCCGGCATCGGCGGGGCGCCGCAGCTCGCCGGTATCGAGTTCGCGCAGCGCACCGGCATCGATTGGACCTACATTCCGTACAAGGGAGGCGCAGACGCGGTCACCGCAGTGGTCGCCGGCCAGGCGCAGGTGCTGTTCAACGGCATGCTGGCGACGTGGCCCTCGGTGACCGGGGGCAAGCTGCGTGCGCTGGCGGTGTCCAGCGCGCAGCGCGTGCCGACCGCGAAGGACACCCCGACGGTCGCAGAACAAGGCCTGCCCGGCTTCGAGACGGGCTCGTTTCAGGGCGTTGTCGGCGCGGCCGGCATGCCGCGCGAGATCGTCGCCCGCTTGAACGCGGAATTGACGCGCGTGCTGAACGCGCCTGAGATGAAAGAGCGCTTCGCCAGGCAAGGCACCGAAGTGCGCACCGGAACGCCGGAGAGTCTCGGCACCTGGATGCGCGCGGAGCAGGCACGCTGGGCGAAGGTCGTCAAGGACTCCGGAACGAAATTCGACTGACCATGGAACTCCCTCACAACGCGTTCAAAGCCGCCCTCCGGGCCGGCCGGCCGCAGATCGGCCTGTGGTCGAGCCTGTCCTCCAGCTACACCGTCGAGGTGATCGCCGGCGCCGGCTTCGACTGGATCCTGCTCGACATGGAGCACTCGCCGAACGACCTGGAATCGCTGCTCGGCCAGCTGCAGGCCGCGGCGGCCTACCCGACCACGCCGATCGTGCGCGTGCCGTGGAACGACATGGTGACGATCAAGCGCGTGCTGGACGCCGGCGCGCAGTCGCTGCTCGTTCCCTACGTGCAGAGCGCCGAGGAAGCGAAGGCGGCGGTCGCCGCCACGCGCTATCCGCCCGCCGGAGTCCGCGGGGTCGCTGGGGCGACGCGCGCCACGCGCTTTGGACGCATCGCCGGCTACGCCAAGAAGGCGCACGAGGAGCTCTGCGTGCTGGTGCAGGTCGAAACGAAGCAGGCGCTCGAGCAGCTCGAGGCGATCTGCGCGGTGGACGGCGTGGACGGCGTGTTCATCGGCCCCGCCGACCTGCACGCGTCCCTCGGCTACACGGGCGAGACGGCGAATCCGGCCGTGCTGCCGCTCATCGAGGAAGCGATGCGGCGCATCCGGCGCGCGGGTTCGGCCCCCGGCTACCTGTCGCCGGTCGAGGCCGATGCCCGCCGCATGCTCGGCGCCGGAGCGTTGTTCGTCGCGGTCGGCGCGGACGTGGGCCTGCTGGCCCGCGGCGCCGAGGCGCTGTGCGCGAAATTCAAGGAGGCCAAGGCATGAAGAAACCCGACGTCGTGATCGTGACCCCCGTGCTGCCGCGCACCCAGGAAATCCTCGAGCGCGAGCTGCACCTGCGCAAGCTGTACGAGGCGCCCGAGCGCGCCGCGTTTCTCCAGGCGGCCGCGCCGCACGCGCGCGGGCTCGCGACGTTCGGACCGGACGGGGCCAACGCGGCGCTGATGGACGCGCTGCCGAAGCTGGAGATCATCAGCCACTTCGGCGTCGGCGTGGACTCGATCGATCTCGCCGCGGCCAAGCAGCGCGGCATCATCGTGACCAACACGCCGGACGTCCTCAACGACTGCGTCGCGGACACCGCCATGTCGCTCGTGCTCAACGTGCTGCGGGAGTTCCCGCAATCCGAGGCGTACCTGCGCTCCGGCTACTGGGCAACGCGCGGCGCATACCCCCTCACCCGCTCGCTCGGCGGGAAGACGCTCGGCGTGCTGGGGCTCGGCCGCATCGGCGAGGCGATCGCGAAGCGCGCCGAGGCCTTCGGCATGAAGATCCGCTATCACAACCGCACGCAGAAGAAGAGCGTGCCGTACGCCTACGACGCCGACCCCGTTTCGCTCGCCAAGCACTCCGACGTGATTCTGGTGGCGACGCCCGGCGGCGCCAGTACGGCGAAGATCATCGACGCGAAGGTGCTCGACGCGCTCGGCCCGCAGGGCTACGTGGTGAACATCTCGCGCGGCTCGACGGTGGACGAGGCGGCGCTGCTCGCGTACCTCAAGGATCGCCGCATCGCCGGCGCCGGGCTCGACGTCTTCGACAAGGAACCCGCCGTGAATCCGGAATTCTTCGCGCTGCAGAACGCCGTGCTCTACCCGCACGTCGGCAGCGCGACGCAGGAAACGCGCTTCGCCATGGGCATGCTGCAGGTGGACAACTTCCGCGCGCATTTCGCCGGCAAGCCCGTGCTCACGCGCGTCGTGTGAGGGCGGCCGCGCTGCTCGCCGGCGCAGCGCTCCTGGCGGCCTGCGCGGGCGGGACCCTGAAGGAACCGCACCCGCTCGAGGGTCGCATCTGGGACGTGCGCGCCGCGGCGTTCGTCGCGCCCGAGGCGGTCTGGGAGCGCGCGGCGCGCGCGCGCCACGTGATCCTCGGCGAAACGCATGACAACCCGGAGCATCACCGCCTGCAGCAGCGCGCACTCGAGGCGCTGGCGCAGCGCGGCCCGCAGCGCCGGCTCGCCATGGAACAGTTCGACACGGAACACCAGTCCGCGCTCGATGCGGCGCGCGCGCAGGGCGCGGACGCCGAAGGCCTCGCGGACGCGGGACGCTTCGACCGCAAGGGCTGGAACTGGCCGCTGTACCGGCCGCTCGTCGAATTTGCCGTCCGGCGCCACTGGCCGCTCGTCGCGGCGAACCTCTCGCGCGCCGATGCACGCGCGATCGTATCGGCGCCGTCGCGGGCCGGCCTGCCGCCGGCGCCTCCGGCCGTGCGCGCGGCACTCGAGCGCGACCTGATCGACGGGCATTGCGGCCATCGCCCCGACGCCCAGCGTCTCGCGGGCCTGGTCGAGGCGCAGCGCGCACGCGATGCGCGCATGGCGCAGGCGCTCGCCGGAGCGGGTGGCGCCACCGCGCTCATCGCCGGTTCCGGCCACGCGCGCAAGGACGTTGGCGCGCCGCACTATCTCGCCTCGCGGGACGTGGTCGCGATCGCGTTCGCCGAAGTCGTCTCGGAGCACACGCAGCCGCTCGATTACCTCGCCGATTTCGCGACGCCGGCGAGCTTCGATTACCTCTGGTTTACCTCGCGCCACGCGCGCCCGGACCCTTGCGCCGGCATGGCGAAGCGTTGATACTATTGGCCGAATTCAACCGAGGAGGAATCATGATTGCGAGAACCATTCTGACCGGCGCGGCGCTCGCGCTGCTGGGGCTGCCGGCCGCGGCGCAGCAGGTGACCTTCATGACCGGCCCGCAGGGCGGATCCTGGATTCCGCTGGGCGGCGCGCTGAAGGGCCTGTGGGAAAAGGAAGTCGGCGGCCTGCAGATCCAGCAGACGCCGGGCGCCGGCATCGCCAACGTGCGCGGCATCGACGAGGGCAAGGCGCACATCGGCATCGCCAACTCGAGCACGACCGTGGACGGCGTGGAAGGCCGCGCGCCGTACCCGAAGAAGGTGACCAACGTCTGCCAGGTTGCGAATCTCTACCCGCAGTACTTCCAGGTGGTCGCCGCGAGCAACTCGGGCGTCAACGGGTTTGCCGACCTGAAGGGCAAGGTGCTGGTGACGCAGCCCAAGGGCAACACCGCGGAAATCCTCACGGCGATGGTGCTGAAGATCAACGGCATGGATTACGGCGCGCTCTCCAAGGTCAACTTCCAGGCCGGCTACACGGACGCGGTGGCCATGATGAAGGACGGCCATGCCCAGGTCTTCACGCTCGGCACGACGGCGCCGGCGTCCGCGGTGATGGATCTGGCCAGCGCGCGCGACGTCAAGCTCGTGCCGGTGGACGACAAGACGATGGGTGAACTGAAGAAGATGAACCCGGGCTACAACCGGCTCATCATCAAGGCGGGAACCTATCCCAAGCAAGACAAGGACGTCGCGGTGATCGGCTATTCGACGCACATCGTCGCCGCGTGCAACCTGCCCGAGGACACCGTCTACAAGATGACGAAGACCATGGTGCTGCACGTCAACGACATGGCGGCGATCGTCAAGTCCATCTCGGGTGTCACGGCGAAAGACATGGCGCTCGACATCGGCGTGCCGTTCCACAAGGGCGCCGCCAAGTACTACAAGGAAGTCGGCGCGATGTAGTCCGGCTGCCGGCGCGTAGCGGGCGCCGGCAGGCGCAACGGGGCGGACCGACCGCCCCGTTTTTCGTTGGGGGGCGCATGACGGAGGAGAAGGCGGCGGTCAATCCCGTGTCGCAGGTCCTGCGATGGATCGTGGCGGCGATCGCCGTCGCGATGTCGCTGTACCACATGTACGTCGCCGGCTTCGGCCCCCCCGAGGCGATCGTGTTCCGCGGCACGCACCTGATGTTCGCGCTCGCCCTGGTGTTCCTGCTGTTTCCGCTGCGGCCGCAGGCGGGCGCGGCGTGGCGCGTGCTCGATCTCGCCCTGCTCGCGCTCGGCTGGGGCTGCGTCCTGCACATCTTCCTCAGCTACGAGTACTTCACCAACCGCATCATCTACATCGACGATCTGACCGCCGCCGACAAGTTCTGGTCGGTCGCCGCGGTGGTCGTCGTGCTGGAGGGCACGCGCCGCGTGATCGGCTGGGCGCTGCCGATCACCGCGGGGTGCTTTCTCGTCTACGCAGGCCTCTTCACCAGCGTCGCGCCGCCGGTGCTGATGGAGCAGCTGTATCTGTCCACCGAGGGCATCTTCGGCTCGACGCTCGGCGTATCGGCCTCGTACGTCATGCTCTTCGTGCTCTTCGGCGCGTTCATGGAAAAGAGCGGCACGGGCCAGCTCTTCATGGACTTCGCGCTGTCGCTGACGGGCAGCCAGGCGGGCGGCCCCGGCAAAGTCGCGGTGGTGAGCTCCTCGCTGTTCGGCACGGTCTCCGGCAGCGCCGTGGCGAACGTGATGGTGGACGGGCCGATCACGATCCCGCTCATGAAGCGCACCGGATTCCGGCCGCCGTTCGCCGCCGCGGTCGAGGCGGTCGCCTCGACCGGAGGCCAGCTCATGCCGCCGATCATGGGCGCAGCGGCCTTCGTCATGGCGGAGTTTCTCGCGGTGCCCTATGCGCAGGTGGCCCTGTGGGCGGTGGTGCCCGCGTTCCTGTACTACCTCGCGGTGTTCTTTGCCGTGCACTTCGAGGCCAAGCGCTACGGCTTGCTCGGCGTGCCGAAAGCCGAGCTGCCGCGCCTGCCCAACGTGCTGATGGTGCGCGGCCACCTGTTCGTGCCCATCCTGGTCGTGCTGTTCGGCCTGATGCTCGGTTACTCCGCGCCGCTGTGCGCGCTG
>DKBI01000337.1:265-3294 GCA_002451175.1 Betaproteobacteria bacterium UBA6904 | reverse complement strand
CCTACGACACCGCGCGCGCCGCGCACAAGGTGGTGGCGCTCGCGCGGCGCCTCGCCGCCGACGGGCTCGCGCTCAGGGGCGTGCGCATCGACAGCGGCGACCTCGGCGCGCACGCGCGCCGCGAGCCGCGCGCTCTCGCTCGTCGTCTCGGGCGTCGCCTCGTCGGCCAGCACCGCCTCGTCCAGATCGTCGAGGTTCTCCAGCGCCCGGCTGCGGCGGTAATGGTCGCGCAGGGCATTGGCGAGAATGCTGCACAGCCAGCTCTTGAGCCGTCCCGGCTCGCGCAGCTGCGCCGACCGCTCCAAGGCGCGCAGCAGCGTCTCCTGAACGAGATCGTCCGCCAGCGCGCCATCGTGGCACCACGCGAATGCCAGCCGGTACAGGGCCCCGCGCTGCGCCTCGATGGCGCGGCGCAGGCGCGCCGAGGAACCCAACCGCCAGGTGAATTGCAAGCCCATTGCCCTCCTGAGACGCGCCAGCGGGTGCGAATATTCCACGCCGCTCATGGAATAAAACGCCCGTGAGCCGCGTCTAGAGTTTGCACCTCGCCTTTGCGGGGCATGACGATAATGGAGGAGACCCAATGAAACAAGCACTTGCAGTGGCGGCGCTCGCGGCCGCCGTGGGCATCGGCGGCCTGCAGGGCTGCGCCACGACGCCCGGTGTCAGCGCCGAAGGCAAGCACCTGATCGTCTTCCACATGACCGATGCCGATCCCCAGAAGTGGAACATCGTCCTGAACAACGCCGGCAACGTGCAGGAAGAACTCGGCAAGGACAAGGTGGTGATCGAAATCGTCACTCACGGCCCCGGCATCAACATGCTGAAGGCCGAGTCCAAGGTGGCCCCGCGGCTGGCGCAGGCAATGGACCGCAACATCAACCTCTACGCCTGCGAGAACACCATGCGCATGGCCAAGGTGACGAAGGCCGACATGTATGCCGGGATTTCGTACGCGCCTTCCGGGGTTGCACACATCATCCGGCGGCAGGAAGAGGGTTGGACTTACCTCCGACCGTAGCGCTGTCGAATCCAACTCATCATTGAATCAGGGGACCCAACTCGTGAAAACGCTTCTGCAGACCGTCGTCATGATCCTTGCGCTGGGCATTGCCGCGGGTGGAGCGACGCCCGTGTCGGCGCAGCAGCCAACTGCCGCGCAGGGCAAGGGCAAATACCAGATCGTGTTCCACGTTTCCGAGAGCAATCCGCAGCAATGGAACATCACGCTCAATAACGCGATGGCGTTCCAGCGGAACCTGGGCAAGGAAAACACGGAGATCGAGATCGTCGCCAACGGTCCCGGCCTGAACATGCTGAAGGCCGAGTCCAAGGTGGCGGACCGCATCACGCAGGCGCTCGACAAGAACATCGACGTCGTGGCCTGCGGCGAAACCATGGAGACCACCAAGGTCAGCAAGGCCGACCTCGTGGGGGGCGTGCGCGTGGTCAGAGGCGGCATCATCGAGATCGCCGATCGGCAGCGCGCGGGCTGGGTCTACATCCGGCCATAGCCGGCGGGCAACGCGGGATAGAATGGCGCACCTCGCGCCATTCCGTCTCCCGTGAAGCAAGAGCCGCTCGCCGCCGACGCGATTCATATTCGCGGCGCGCGGCAGAATAATCTCAAGAACCTCTCCCTCGCCCTGCCGACCGGCGAGCTGATCGTCGTCACCGGCGTCTCGGGATCGGGCAAGTCGTCGCTCGTCTTCGACACCCTCTACGCGGAGGGGCAGCGGCGCTACGTCGAGNNCGCATGGACAAGCCGCAGGTGGATGCCATCGAGGGCATTCCGCCGGCGATCGCCATCGACCAGACGAACCCGGTGCGCACGTCGCGCTCGACCGTCGGCACGATGACCGAGCTCAACGACCACCTCAAGCTGCTGTACGCGCGGGCCGCGACGCTGTTTTGCCGGGGTTGCGGGCGCGAAGTCGTGCGCGACACGCCCGATTCGATCCATGCGCAAATGCGCGCGCGGGCTGCCGCGGCGGGCGACCCGCGGCTCGTCATCACGTTTCCGGTGGCGATACCGAAGAATTTCAGCGAGCGCGAAATCCAGGCGCTGCTCGAGCGGCAGGGCTACACGCGCGTCCACGCGCGCAGCAAGACCGCGCTCGAAGTCGTCCAGGACCGCCTGCGCATGGGTTCCGCCGAGCGCGCGCGCGTCGTCGAGGCCCTCGAGGCCGCGCTGCGTGTCGGCCAGGGCCGCGTCAACGTGCATTGGGGTCAGACCCCACCCGATTTGGGGTCTGACCCCAATTCTGGTGTCTGGCGCTTTTCGGCCGACCTGCATTGCCCCGACTGCGATCTGCACTACGCCGATCCGACGCCGGCGGCGTTCTCCTTCAATTCGCCGGTCGGCGCCTGCGAGACCTGCCGGGGTTTCGGGCGCGTGATCGGCGTGGACTTCGGCCTCGTCGTGCCCGACGAGTCGAAATCGCTGCGCGACGGCGCGGTGAAACCCTGGCAGACGGCGAGCTTCCGGGAATGTCAGGACGATCTGCAGAAGTATGCGAAGAAGCGCGGCGTGCCGCTCGACACGCCGTTCCGGGAACTGTCGCCGCAGCAGCGCGCGTGGGTGCTCGAGGGCGACGAGGGCTGGGTGAGCTGGAAGAAATCCTGGCCGGGCCTGTGGTACGGCGTGCGGCCGTTCTTCAAGTGGCTCGAAAGCAAGGCCTACAAGATGCACATCNNTCGAAATACCGCGCCTACACGCCCTGCGGCGCCTGCGGCGGCACGCGCCTCAAACCCGATGCGGCCCTTTGGAAGCTCGGCCAGGACCGGCTGTCCATCCACGACCTGATGCTGCTGCCGATCGAGCGTACGCGCCGCTATCTCGACGCGCTCGAACTGCCGCGCTCCCTCGACGAGGCGGGCGACCTGTTGCTCGCCGAAGTCCGCTCGCGGCTGCGCTACCTGTGCGAAGTGGGACTGGGCTACCTGACGCTCGACCGCCAGTCGCGCACCCTGTCCGGCGGCGAAGTCCAGCGCATCAACCTCACGACGGCGCTCGGCACCTCGCTGGT
>DKBI01000337.1:0-205 GCA_002451175.1 Betaproteobacteria bacterium UBA6904 | reverse complement strand
CGACCGACAACCCCGGCGCGCATCATGCCTTGCGTGGCGCGGAGCTCATCGGCGAAAGCGTCATGGTCGACCAGTCGCCGATCGGCAAGACGACGCGTTCGAACCCCGCGAGCTATGTCGGCGCCTTCGACGCGATCCGCGACCGCTTTGCGCGCGCGCCGCTCGCGAAGGAGCGCGCGTACACCGCCGGCACGTTCAGCTTCAA
>DKBI01000033.1 GCA_002451175.1 Betaproteobacteria bacterium UBA6904 | reverse complement strand
AGAGTCCCCCCTGCGCCACGTACGGCGGGCGCAGGCGCGGCATGCCGCGCTTGCCCTCGATCGACTCGATCATCGCCGACTCTTCTCCGCAGATGTAGGCGCCGGCGCCGCGCCGCAGGTGAATCGGCGGCAGCGCGCAGGGCGGATCGCGGCGCAGCCGCCCGAGCTCGCGCTCGAGCATCGCGCGGCAGCCGGCGTACTCGTCGCGCAGGTAGACGTAGATCTCGCCCACGCCCGCGCACCACGCCGCGACGAGCATGCCTTCCAGAAACCGGTGCGGGTCGCGCTCGAGGAAATGCCGGTCCTTGAACGTGCCGGGCTCGCCCTCGTCGATGTTGACCGCCATGAGCCGCGGCGCCGGCTCGGCGGCAACGATGCGCCACTTGCGGCCCACCGGAAAGCCAGCGCCCCCCAGCCCTCGCAACGCCGAATCCTCGAGGATGCGGGTGATCGCGTCGCGCGTGTGCTTGCCGGCGAGGCAGTCCGCAATCAACCGGTAGCCGCCGGCCCGGCGGTATTGCGCATAGCTCACGGGCTTGGGCGCCGGACAGCGCGTCGCCTTCGCCGCAACGGCTCGCTGCACGCGCGCCAGCGTCGCGCCGCCCAGCGGATTCTGGTGCACGACCGCGACCGGGGCCGCGTCGCAGCGCCCCACGCAAGGCACGGCCACCACGCGCACCGCGCGCCCGAGAATCGCCGGCAGGCGATCGAGCAGTTGCTTCGCACCGGCCATCTCGCAGGCGAGGGAGTCGCACACCCGCACCGTGAGGGGCGCGGGTGCAGGCTCGCCTTCCTTGACGACGTCGAAATGGTGATAGAACGTCGCCACCTCGTAGACCTCGGCGAGGGACAACCGCATCAGCGCCGCGAGCGCCGCGAGGTGCGCAGCCGAGAGGTGGCCGAAGCGATCCTGCAGCGCGTGCAGGTGCTCGATCAGCAGATCGCGGCGGCCCGGGGACACGCCGGTCGCCCGGTGACGCTCCTCGAGCAGCGCGCGAACGTCATCGAGTGCCTGCGGATCGGTGGTCCGGCCCTTCGGTGTCGGGCGTGCCTTCATGACGGCGCGATTATCCGGCGCGCGGCGCGCGAACCTTCTTGACTGCGGTCAAGCCGCCGGCGCAGCCACGCGCGGCGTCGGCGCCAGGCTATGCCGCCGCCCGCCAGCGCCCGCCATCGTCGTGCACCCGGCCCTCGCGCGCCAGTTCTTCCAGATGCTGCTCGATGCAGCGGCGCTCGGCGTCCGCGTAATACAGGTCCTCGGCGTGGCGCGGATAGACGAACCGGTGCGCGACGAGTTCCTCGAGCGTCGAGGGACGCTCGCGCAGATGCGCGAGGAGGGCCGCTTCGCGCGCGTCGAGCCGCGTGCCGAACGTCTGCAGCAAGCCGAGAAACGTCTCCCGTTCGGTGATCACGCCCTTGTGGTGCGAGGTGATCCAGACCTTCGCCGGAATGTCCCTGACCGCGCCCAGCGTGCGCCGGAACGCGGCGAGGCTGGAGGTCGCGTCGCCGTAGTACGGCCCGAACGAGGACAGATCGATGTCGCCGATGAACGCGATCGCGCCCGGCTCGACGAACAGCGCGCAATGCCCGCTCGTGTGCCCGGGCAGATGGATCGCGCGCACGGTCACGCCGCCGCCGAGCGCCCAGAGCGCGCCGTCGGCGTACGCCTGCGCGTCCGGACGCGGCACGTAGTGAAAGTCGCGCTCGATCTTCGTGCGCATGCCCGCCAGCACTTGCGGACGGTAGCCGTAGTGGCGCGACAGCCCTTCCCAGCTGCGCGCCGCCTCGACATCCGCGTCGTGTACGTAGAGCGGCGCGTGCCGCAGCAGGTGCAGGCCCGCCGCGTGGTCCTCGTGCATGTGTCCCAGCACCACGAGATCGGCCGCGCGCAGCGTGCCCGCGATGCGATTCGCGACCAGCGGCGTGTCGAACACCGCCAGCGTGTCGGCGCCCTGCACGACGACCTGGTTGCCGTCGGGATACTTGCCGGATTTCTCGCCGAGATAGACGCGGACCGCGCCGTAGCGCAGCGCCGGGGTGTCGGGGCTCATGGGGAAGGCATCATAACGGCAGCCGCGTGACCGCATCGCCTGGCGCGTTCACGCGGTTCCGAGTGTACACTCGCGGCGCGATGGATTCCCCGAGACCTGCCGTCGACGCCGACAAGGTCCTCGCCACGGTGGCCGCCGTGGCGCGCGAGGCGCGGCCGAATTTCAATGCCGATGTGAGTCTCGACAGCGCCCTCGAGCGCGAGCTGGGGCTCGACAGCCTGGCGCGCGTCGAGCTCGTCCTGCGGCTCGAGCGCGAATTCTCGACGAGCCTTCCCGAGCAGGCGCTCGCCACGAGCGAGTCGCCGCGCGACCTGCTGCGTTTTCTGCTCGGCAGCATGGGCCACGAGGCGCGCGCGGCCGACACCACGGTCGCGAACCTGGCGCAGGGCGAGGGCGTGCGCGCGCCCTCGGAATCGCAGGCGCGCACGCTCGTCGAGGCGCTCGCGTACCACGCCGAGCGCCAGCCCGAGCGGCTCACGGTCTTCCTCTACGAGGACGCGCAGGAGGTGCCGCTCAGCTACCGCGACCTGCTCGCGGGCGCCAGCGGCTACGCGGCGCGCCTCGCCGACATCGGCCTGCAGCGCGGGCAGATGGTGGCGATCATGCTGCCGACCTCGCGGGCGTACCTGTGCGCCTTCTACGGCGTGATGATCGCCGGCGGCGTGCCGGTTCCCCTGTATCCGCCTGCGCGCCTGACGACGATCGAGGACCACATGTCGCGCCACGTCGGCATCCTGAAGAGCGCCGGCGCGACCATCCTGATCACGATCCCCGAGGCGAAGGCGCTCGCCTACCTGCTGCGCGCGCAGGTGGAATCGCTGCAGAAGGTGCTCGTCCCCGAGGAGCTGGAGGGCGGCGACGCGAATTTCCGACCGGTGCGCACGGCCCCGGGCGACATCGGCTTCCTGCAGTACACCTCGGGCAGCACGGGCAACCCGAAGGGCGTCGTGCTCTCGCATGCCAACCTGATGGCGAACGTGCGCGCGATGGGCGCCGCGGCGGGCGTGACGTCCGCGGACGTGTTCGTCAGCTGGCTTCCGCTGTATCACGACCTCGGACTCATCGGCGCGAACTTCGCGACCCTGGTGCTCGGCTTTCCGGTGGTGCTCATGTCGCCGCTCGCCTTCCTGTCGCGGCCCGTGCGCTGGATGCAGGCGATCCACCGCCATCGCGGCACGATCTCCGGCGGCCCGAACTTCTCCTTCGAGCTGTGCCTGCGCCGCATCGACGACGCGGACATGGCGGGAATCGACCTGTCGTCCTGGCGCTTCGCGTTCAATGCGGCCGAGCCGGTGAGCCCGGAGACCATCGAGCAGTTCGAGCGGCGCTTCGCGCGCTGGGGTTTGCCGCGCAACTGCATCTCGCCCTCGTACGGCCTGGCGGAATCGTCCGTCGGCGTGGCGATCACCTGCCCGGGCACCGCCTGGCGCGCGGACCAGCTGGACCGCGAGCGGTTCTCGCGCACCGGCGAGGCCGCGACGGCGCGCGAGGACGATCCGTCGCCGCTGGTGGTCATCGGCTGCGGCACGCCGATTCCGGGGCACGATCTGCGCGTCGTCGACGCGGCGGGGCTCGAGCTGCCGGACCGCCACGAGGGGCTGCTGCAGTTCCGCGGGCCGTCGTCCACCTCCGGGTATTACCGCAATCCCGATGCGACGCGCACGCTGTTCGCCGGCGAGTGGGTGAATACCGGGGATCGCGCGTACCTCTCCGAAGGCGTGCTGTTCATCACCGGGCGCGAGAAGGACATCATCATCCGCGGCGGCCGCAACATCAGCCCCTACGAACTGGAGCAGGCGGTGGGCAATCTCGCCGGCGTGCGGCGAGGTTGCGTCGCGGCGTTCGGCTGCCGCGACGCTGCAAGCGGCACCGAGCGCCTGGTGGTGCTCGCCGAGATGCGCGACCGGGACGCGTCCCGCCATGACGACCTGAAACGCATGATCAACGAAATCGCGGTCCGGCTGATCGGCGAACCGACCGACGACATCGTGCTCGCGCCGCCCGGCTCGGTGCCGAAGACCTCCAGCGGCAAGATCCGCCGCGTCGCGGCGCGCGAGTTCTACGAGCGCGGGCCCGCCTCGGTGAAGCCGCAGGCGGTGTGGCTGCAGTTCCTGCGCCTGGTGCTGGCGGGCGCTGCGCCGCAGTTGCGCCGCAGCCTGCGGGCCGCCGAGGGCGCCCTGTTCGCGCTGCGCGGCTACCTCGTGCTGACGGCGCTGTTTCCCGTCGCCTTGCTCGGCGCCGCCCTCGCGCCGGTGCCCGCGTGCTGGCGCATCGGCAGCGCGGTCTGCCGCTGGTTCCTGCGCCTGTCGGGCATTCCCGTGGTGCCGCGGGGGCTCGAGCATCTGCGCGTCGACCAGCCGGCGGTGCTCGCCGTGAACCACACGAGCTACCTCGATGCGATCGTGCTGCTCTCGCTGCTGGAGTACCGCGGCTATGCGTTCATCGCCAAGCGCGAATTCGAGGGCCATTTGCTGATGCGCACGCTGCTGGCCGGGTTCGGCACGCGCTTCATCGAGCGCTTCGACGTGGCGAAGAGCGCGGAGCACGCCGGCGAGCTCGCGCAGGCGGTGAAGCAGGGCGCCTCGCTCATCGTCTTCCCGGAAGGCACGCTGAAGCGCGCGACCGGGCTCATGACGTTCCGCACCGGCGCGTTCCTCGCTGCGGCGCAGGCCGGCGTCGCCGTGGTGCCGATCGCGCTGCGGGGCGTGCGCTCGGCCCTGCGCGACGGCACGTGGTACCTGCGCCGCTCGGCGATCGCGGTGACGGTCGGCGAGCCGATCCGCCCGCGCGGCACCGACTGGAGCGCGGCCCTCGAGCTGCGCGACGCCGTGCGCGCCGTCATCCTCAAGCATTGCGGCGAGCCCGATCTCGCGCCGGCCGAGCCGCCGGCGTCCGCGGCCCCTACTTCAGAATCCTGAGCAGGTTGTGGTGCGCGTCGGTGAAGACGCGCAGGTCGCCGCGCGCGGCGATCGGCGTTGCGCCCGCGGCGACGATCGGCGATTCGAGCAGCGCGCGGTTGCGCGTGACGATGACCTGGTCGGTGGAGGAATACCAGTAGTCCGCGTCCGCCGTGTTCTCCGGCGAATCGGAGACCAGGACGGCGTCGAAGCCGAATTCCATCGCCAGGCGCTTGACCACCGGCATCAGGTCCACGAACCGGTTCGTCGCCTGAAACACGATCACGCCATCGGGCTTCAGGTGCTTCACGTAGAGCGCCATCGCCTCGCGCGTGATGAGGTGCATCGGGATCGAATCCCCCGCAAAGGCGTCGATGCCGAGCAGGTCGTAGGCCCGCGGCGCCTCGCGCTCGAGGGACAGCCGCCCGTCGCCGAGCACGACCGCGCTGCGCGCCGCGGTGTCCCTCAGGAAACTGAACTCCCGCGCCGCAATGTCCACGACCCGCGGGCTGATCTCGTAGAACACGAACTCGTCGCCGGGCCGCCCGTAGGCGGCGATCACCCCGGCGCCCAGCCCGATGATGCCGACGTTGAGCGGCGCGTTCGGCCGCAGCGCGCGCAGGCCGCCGAACGCGCGCCCGTAACCCGTATGGGGCCCGAAGTAGTCGCTCGGCCGGTTGCGGTAGGCGTCGCCGAGCAGCTGCCCGCCGTGCATGATCGAGCCGTGGTACATGGCGCGGTACGGCACCGGGCTGTCGTGGTCGCGCGTGCGCACGACGCCGTAGAANNCCCGGCAGCCGCCAGGCCATGAGCAGCGCCAGCAGCAGCAGCGCGATGCCGTGCTCGAAGTAGCCGCGCAGCGCGATCGGCGCGGCAATCGCCACGAGGACCGCGCCCGCGGCGCCGCCGAGCGACAGCATGAGGTAGAACCGCGTCAGGTGCCGCGGATCCGGCCGCAGGAGCGCCAGCTCCCCGTGGCACCACATGCACGCGGCGAACAATCCGGCGAAGTACAGCGGCGCCGCGATGCGCAGGTCGAGCGAATTCATCGACCACGCCATCGCCGGCACGAGCCCGGCCAGCGCGGCGACGAACACCCAGCGCCGGTACCAGCGCGGATGGTCGAAGGCGAGAATGAAGCTCAGCAGGTAGAGCGACAGCGGCAGCACCCACAGGAAGGGCACGCTGGCGATGTTCTGCGTGACGTGGTTCGTGGTGGCGAGCAGCATCACCGAACCCATCGCCGAGAAGGCAAACCACTGCAGCTGCGCGCCCCACGCCGGGGCGGCGTGCGGCCCGGCGTCGCCGATCGCGGCCGCTGGAAACGCGTCCTTCGAGCGCCAGGCGATCGACGCGCACAACGCGACGAGCACGACGTAGAGCCCCGACCACAGCCAGCCGAGCTGCGGCAGCGTGAGCAGCGGCTCGAAGAGCACCGGAAACCCGAGCAGGGCAATCAGCGAGGCGAAATTGGACAGCGCGAACAGGCGGTAGGGCACGGCCGCCTCGAACCGGCGCCAGTACCAGGCCTGCAGGAGCGGCGTCGTCGTCGACAGCAGGAAATACGGCAGACCGATGGTCGCCGCCAGCAGCAGCAGGATCGCCGGGATGGGCGACTCGTCGCCCGTGGGCTTCCAGCCCGGCGACGCCAGGATCGGCAGGAAAGCGAGCGACGCGACGAGCAGCGCGACGTGCAGGAGCGCCTGGCGCCGCGGCCCGAGGCGCGTCGTCAGGTCGGCGTAGGCATAGCCGGCGAGCAGCGCNNCTGCTTGGCGATGATCGGCTGCACGAGAAACAGCAGGAACGACGAGATGAAGATCGTCGCTGCGTACGGCAGCACCGCGCGCAGCGTGACGGCTGCGCCGCCAGCGATGGGAACCGCAGACAAGGCCGGGAACTCGGCTAGCGCAGAACGGACTGCAGCGTGCGCCCCATGTCCGCCGGGTTGCGCGTCACGCGAATGCCGCAGGCCTCCATGACCGCGAGCTTTTCCTGCGCCGTGCCCTTGCCGCCCGAGATGATCGCGCC
>DKBI01000305.1 GCA_002451175.1 Betaproteobacteria bacterium UBA6904 | reverse complement strand
GTTCGAAGAGCGGCGGCGCCAGCGCTATCCGTGGCTGTTCGGTTAGGGTGACCATGAAGATCGCGGTGCTTCCGGGGGATGGAATCGGGCGCGAGATCGTCGCGCAGGCGCTGAAAGTGCTGCGCCGGCTCGAGCTGCCGCTCGACATCGCCGAGGCCCCGGTCGGCGGGGCGGCCTACGAGGAAACCGGCGACCCGCTGCCGGCATCGACGCTGGCGCTGGCCCAGGAGGCCGATGCCGTGCTGTTTGGCGCCGTGGGCGATCCGCGCTTCGATGCGCTCGAGCGTGCGAAGCGTCCCGAGCAGGCGATTCTCGGGCTGCGCAAGGCGCTCGGCCTGTTCGCCAATCTGCGTCCGGCGCAGGTGCATGCGGAACTCGCCTCGGCGTCGGCGTTGCGGCCGGAGATCGTTTCCGGTCTCGATCTGCTCATCGTGCGGGAACTCACGGGCGACATCTACTTCGGCCAGCCGAAGGGCATCCGGACCACGGCCGAAGGGGAGCGCGAGGGCTTCGACACGATGCGCTACCGGGAGAGCGAAGTGCGGCGCATCGCGCGCGTCGCGTTCGACGCCGCGAGAAAGCGCGGTCGCAAGCTCTGCTCCGTGGACAAGGCCAACGTGCTGGAGACGTCGCAGCTCTGGCGGGAAATCGTCGGCGCGGAGGCGAAAGCCTATCCCGACGTCGAGGTGCAGCACATGTACGTCGACAACTGCGCCATGCAGCTGGTGCGCGACCCGAAGCAGTTCGACGTCATTCTCACGGGCAATCTGTTCGGCGACATCCTGTCCGANNTCGGCATGCTGCCGTCGGCGTCGCTCGACGCGCGGGGCAAGGGGCTCTTCGAGCCGATCCATGGCTCCGCGCCGGACATCGCCGGACGCGACCTGGCGAATCCGCTGGCGACCATTCTGTCCGCGGCGATGATGCTGCGCTATTCGCTCGCACTGCCGGAGGCGGCCGCGCGCATCGAGGGTGCCGTGGCGCAGGTGCTGCGCGACGGTTATCGCACCGCCGATCTATATACTGAAGGCTGCCGGCGCGTCGGCACCGAGGCGATGGGCGACGCGGTCGCGGCGCGCGTAACGTAAGGAGCAGGGCATGTTGCGGGTAGGGATCGTGGGCTGGCGTGGCATGGTGGGATCGGTGCTCGTGCAGCGCATGCGCGACGAGGGCGATTTCGACCACGTCGAGCCGGTGTTCTTTTCGACTTCCCAGGCCGGCGGCCAGGGGCCGGCGATCGGCCGCGATTGCGGCGCCGTGGGCGACGCCCGCGATGTCGACGCGCTCAAGCGACTGCCCGTGATCGTTTCGTGCCAGGGTGGCGACTACACCAACGAGATGCATCCGCGGTTGCGCGCCGCGGGATGGAGCGGTCACTGGATCGACGCGGCGAGCGCGCTGCGCATGAAGGACGATGCCGTGATCATCCTCGATCCGGTGAATCTGCCGCTGATCCAGGACGCCGTGCGGCAGGGACGCAAGGACTTCATCGGCGGCAATTGCACGGTGAGCCTGATGTTGATGGGGTTGGCGGGGTTGTTCCGCAACGACCTCGTCGAGTGGCTGACGAGCATGACCTACCAAGCGGCGTCCGGCGCGGGCGCCGCGAACATGCGCGAGCTGGTCGAGCAGATGGCGCACCTGGGTGGCGCGGCGAGGGCCCTGCTCGCGGATCCATCGTCGAACGCGCTCGACATCGATCGCTGCGTCACGGACGCGCTGCGCCGCGGCGATCTGCCGCAAAAGCACTTTGGCCGGCCGCTCGCCGCCAGCCTGCTGCCGTGGATCGACAAGGACCTGGGCAACGGGCAGAGCCGCGAGGAGTGGAAGGGACAGGCGGAGACCAACAAGATCCTCGGGCGCAGCGCGCGGCCGATCCCGGTGGATGGCATCTGCGTGCGCGTCGGGGCGATGCGCTGCCACAGCCAGGCGCTGACCATCAAGCTGAAGCGCGACGTGCCGCTCGACGAGATCGAGGGCATGATCGCCGAGGCGAGCGAGTGGGTGAAGGTGGTGCCCAACCGCCAGGCGGAATCGCTCGCCGAGCTGACGCCTGCGGCGGTCAGCGGCAAGCTGTCGGTCCCGGTGGGCCGGCTGCGCAAACTGCCGATGGGCGGGGAGTACCTCTCCGCGTTCACGGTCGGCGATCAGCTCCTGTGGGGGGCGGCAGAGCCGTTGCGGCGGATGCTGCACATTCTGATGGATTCCGGGGTGCGTCATTAGCCGCTGGAATCCGCGAAATTCGGGCCTGCGGAAACGGACGAAAACCCGAAAAAAGCGAGAAAATCTCTCAGCTTGCAGGGCTAATGCCATGATGTTATGGTTCCTGATCCCATAAGAATGACTCAGGGTGGACCCCGTGTTTAGAGCGCTCAACACATTCCGGCTTGCCGCCGCCGCATGCCTGCTGGTGCCGCTCATGGCGCAGGCCGCGGGCTTGGGGCGTTTGACCGTGCAGTCGGCTCTGGGCCAGCCGTTGCGCGCCGAGGTCGAAGTCGTCTCCGTGCAGCGCGGCGAGCAGGAAAGCCTGAACGCCCGGATTGCGCCGCCGGACGCGTTCCGCGCCGCGGGAATCGAGTTCAGTTCCGTCATGGTCAACATCCGGGTCGCGGTGGAGCGCAGGGACGGACGCGCCGTCCTGCGGCTGACGTCGACGCAACCCGTCAGCGAACCGTTCATCGAGCTCCTGCTCGAGTTGCAGTGGGCGAACGGCCGCCTGGTCCGCGAGTACACGTTCCTGCTGGATCCCGTGGAGTACAAGGCGCCCAAGCCGGTCGCGGTTGCGCCACCGCCCGTGGTTGCGGCGAAGCCGATCCCGGCCACGCCGGCGCCAGCCAAGCCCGCCGCGCCCGCCCAGCCGAAGGCGGTCGGTTCCTACGAGGTGAAGCGCGGCGACACGCTGAGCAAGGTCGCGCGTGAAAACAAGGCCGGGGACGTCACCGTCAATCAGATGCTGGTGGCGCTTTACCGGGCCAACCAGGGCGCGTTCATCCACAACAACATGTACCTGATGCGCAGCGGGCATCTGCTGAAGATTCCTGACCGCGCCGCGGCGGCATCTATCGATCCCGCGGAAGCGACGCGCCTCGTGCGCGAGCAGTCGGTCGAGTTCGACGAGTATCGACGCGGGCTCGGCGCTTCGGTCGCGGCGGCACCCGCGAAGCCGGCGCCCCCGGCGGAACGCGAGGCGCCGGGTCGCATCGCGCCGAAGCCGCCCGAGGCGGCGCCCAAGCCGCAGCAGAAAGATCAAATCAAGCTGTCCAAGGCCGAGGCGTCCAAGCCCGCCACGACGGCGGGACGCGCCGCGGCGGAAGACGACAAGGTGGCGCTCAACCGTGCGCTGAAGGAATCGCAGTCGCGCGTGGCGGATCTCGAGAAGCAGATCGGGGATCTGAAGAAGCTGATCGAGCTTAAGAACCAGCAGCTGGCGTTGATCGAACGGAAGGCAGGGGAAAAGCCGGCGGCGGCAGCCCCCGCACCCGCGCCGGTCGCGCCGAAGCCTGCGCCCGAGGCAGCAAAACCCGCGGCCGAGCCGGTCAAGCCTGCAGCCGAGACACCCAAGCCTGCGCCCGAGGCAGCCAAGGCGCCTGCTACGCCACCCGCTGCGCCGAAGGCACCGCCGGCGACGGCCAAGCCGAAGCCGCCGCCTCCGCCGGCGCCCGAGGCCAGCCTGATGGACGAGTTCCTGGAGAACCCGGTGGCGCTTGGCGGGCTGGTCGGTGTGCTTGCGCTGCTCATCGGATACGGTGCGTGGGCGTGGCGGCGCAAGAAGGCTTCGCAGCAGGGTAACGAAGGATTCGGTTCCATTGCCACGGCCTCTGCGGCTTCAGCGATTGCGCAGGAGCCGTCAGCTCCCGTGGCGGCTGCCCCGCAGGCGATCGTCGCGGAGCCGGTTGCGGAGGAAGTGGATCCGATCGCCGAGGCGGAGGTCTATCTGGCCTACGGACGCGATGCGCAGGCCGAGGCAATTCTGAAAGACGCCCTTGCGGGGGATCCGGACCGCGTCGTCGTGCACGCGAAGCTGCTGGAGATCTACGCGCAGCGCAAGGACAAGACGGCCTTCGAGCAGACGGCGCTCAAGATCAAGGGGCTCGCCGGCGGGTCCGGCCCGGAATGGGACAAGGCGATGAGCCTTGGCAGGGCGATCGATCCGGAAAACGGTCTTTACGGCAGCGGCCCCGGCGCGGCTACGCCGGAGACAGCGACTGCCGCTTCCAGCGCGGCTTCGCCGACGCTCGATTTCGACATCGGCGGCGCTACATCGCCTGGCACGACTGGCGCGTCCGCGGCGCCGGCTTTGGATTTCGACATTGGTGCGACGACATCCGAGCAGCCAGCAGCCGAGGCCTTCAAGCCCGGCGATACAGTCGTGCTCAGCGCGCAGGACATGCAGTCCACGAAGATGGATTTCGACATCAACGCCGTTGCGCCGGCGACTCCGCCGGCGAAGGCGGAGGCTGCCGCGCCGGCAGCACCAGCCGCACCGGCAGAACCGGCGGGGCTCGATTTCGATCTCGATTTCGAATTGGGCGAAAGTGCACCCAAGCCCGCTGCTGCGCCGGCCACGGACGTCTCTTCGCTCAGCCTCGACATCGGCGCGCCGGGCACCCCGGCACCCGGTGCGTCGGTCGACCCGAAGTGGCAGGAGGTCGCGACCAAGCTCGATCTCGCCAAGGCGTACCAGGAAATGGGCGACAAGAGCGGCGCGCGCGAGCTGCTCGATGAAGTCATGAAGGAGGGGGATGCCGCCCAGCAGGAAGAGGCGAAGCGCGTTCTCGCCAAGCTGGGGTAGGCTGGAGGACAGGTCAAGCGGGCCGCGGCGCGCAGGCGCACGCGGCCCTGTTTTTTTCCGCTCATGAGAATCGCGCTCGGCATCGAATACGACGGCAGCGGGTTCCTCGGCTGGCAGACGCAGCCGGGCGGCGGCACGGTCCAGGATGCGCTCGAAGCGGCGCTGACGGCCATCGCTGCAGCGCCCGTGGATGTGATCTGCGCCGGCCGGACGGATCGCGGCGTGCACGCGCAGGAACAGGTCGTGCACTTCGACACGGGCGCAGAGCGGCCGGGCAGCGCCTGGGTGCGCGGCGTCAACGCGCTGCTCCCCGATTCGATGGCCGTGCTCTGGGCGGCGCCGGTGTCCGGCGAATTCCATGCGCGCTACAGCGCCGTGTCGCGCAGCTACCGCTACGTGCTGGTCAATCGCGCGGTGCGCCCGGCGCTCGTTGCGCGGCAAGCGGGTTGGTGCCATGCGCCGCTCGACGTGGATGCGATGCGCGCCGCGGCGCAGGCGCTCGTCGGAACGCATGATTTCTCCGCCTTCCGTTCCGCGGAGTGCCAGGCCGCCACNNGTCTACGTAGGCCGCGGCAAACATCCGCCGGAGTGGGTGCGGGAGGTCCTCGATTCGCGCGATCGCGCGCGCGCGGCGCCGACCTTCGCCGCGTCGGGCCTGTACCTCGAGCGGGTCGAGTACGCAGCGCACTGGGGTTTGCCGCGCGCTGCGGCGGGCGCGCTGCGGCTGCCGGAGTTGGCGTGAGAACGCGCATCAAGATCTGCGGGATCACCCGGGTCGAGGACGTGGACGCGGTCGCCATTGCGGGCGCTGACGCGTTCGGCCTGGTCTTCTATCCGCCGAGCCCGCGCTGCGTGACGATCGAGCGGGCCAGCGTGCTGCGGCGCGCGGCCCCCGCGTTCCTGTCCTCGGTGGCGCTGTTCGTCAACCCGCAGCGGGAAGCGGTCGAGGCGGTGCTGCGCGGCGTGCGTCCCGACCTGCTGCAGTTCCATGGCGAGGAGACGCCCGCGTTCTGCCGCAGTTTCGGGTGGCCGTACATCAAGGCTTGCCGGGTGAGGCCGGGGGTCGATTTGCTAGAATACTGGCGCCAGTACCACGACGCGAGCGCCTGGCTCGCCGACGCCTGGGTCGAGGAGTACGGCGGGGTCGGCGCGGGCTTCGATTGGTCGCTGCTGCCGGCACAGAGCGAACGACCGCTGGTGGTTTCCGGTGGCCTGACGCCGGATACTGTCGCTGCCGCGGTCCGGCAGTTGCGGCCGTGGGCCGTGGATGTGTCAACCGGCGTCGAGACCGCCAAGGGAATCAAAGATGCGTCGCGAATCGCCGCCTTCATTCGAGAGGTCCGAAATGCAGACGGGCCTGCCTGATGCGCGAGGTCATTTCGGGCCTTATGGCGGCGTGTTCGTCGCCGAAACCCTGATCCATGCCTTGGACGAGTTGCGCGCGGCCTACGAGCGCTGCCGTGCGGACCGGGCGTTCAATGCCGAGCTGCGGCGCGAGTTGAAGCATTTCGTCGGACGCCCGAGCCCCATCTACCACGCCCGCCGCTGGTCCGAGCATCTGGGCGGCGCGCAAATCTACCTCAAGCGCGAGGATCTGAACCATACCGGCGCGCACAAGATCAACAACACGGTCGGGCAGGCGCTGATCGCGCGTCACATGGGCAAGCCGCGCGTGATCGCCGAGACGGGCGCGGGACAGCATGGCGTGGCGACGGCCACGGTGGCGGCACGCTACGGCATGGAATGCGTGGTGTACATGGGATCCGCCGACGTCGAGCGGCAGGCGGCGAACGTCTACCGCATGAAACTGCTCGGCGCTTCCGTGGTGCCCGTGGAATCCGGCTCCAAGACGCTGAAGGACGCGCTCAANNGTGCTGCACGGCAACCGCACCTATCTCCTGCAGGACGCGGACGGGCAGATCGCGGAGACGCATTCGATTTCGGCCGGACTGGATTACCCCGGCGTCGGGCCGGAGCACGCCTGGCTGAAGGACAGCGGGCGCGCCGAGTACGTGGCGGTCACGGACGACGAGGCCCTGCGCGCCTTTCACGCGCTCTGCCGCTACGAGGGCATCATTCCCGCGCTCGAGTCGGCCCACGCGCTCGCCTACGCGGCGCAGCTCGCGCCGACGCTGCCGAAGGACCGCCTGCTGCTCGTCAACCTCTCCGGCCGGGGCGACAAGGACATCCAGACCGTGGCGCGCCTCTCGGGAATCACGCTCTGACGATGTCGCGCATCCCGGGGTGCTTTGCCGCACTGCGCGCGCAGCACCGCAAGGCGCTGATCATGTTCGTGACGGCCGGTGACCCGGATCCGAGCCTGACGGTGCCCCTGATGCACGCGCTCGTCGAGTCGGGCGCCGACATCCTCGAAGTGGGCGTGCCGTTTTCCGATCCGATGGCCGACGGCCCGGTCATTCAGCGCGCCTCCGAGCGCGCGCTCGCCAAGGGCGTGCGACTGCGCGACGTCCTCGAGATGGTGAGTGCGTTCCGCCGGAACGATGCCGGCACCCCGGTCGTGCTCATGGGGTACGCCAACCCGATCGAGGCGATGGGCGTCGANNGCGGCCGGTGTGGACGGGTTGATCGTCGTCGACTATCCGCCCGAGGAATGCGAGGCTTTCGCGGCGCTCGCAAAACGCCGCTCGATCGATCCGATCTTCCTGCTCGCGCCGACCTCGACCGAGGCGCGCATCGCCGATGTCGCCCGGGTCGGCAGCGGATTCGTCTACTACGTCTCGCTGAAGGGCGTCACCGGTGCGGGCCATCTCGACGTCGAGGAAGTGCTCGCCAGGCTGCCGCGGATCCGCGCGGCGACCTCGCTGCCGATCGGGGTCGGGTTCGGCATTCGCGATGCGGAATCCGCGCGCCGCATTTCGCGCGGCGCCGATGCGGTGGTGATCGCCAGCCGCCTGATCCAGGAACTCGAGAACACGCCGCCGGAGCGGGTCCTGGACTGCGCGCGCGCCTTCGTGCGGCCGATCCGGGCGGCATTGAACACGGAGCCGGCGTCATGAGCTGGCTGCAGAAACTGCTGCCGCCGAAGATCCAGCGCGGCACCGGCCCGCGCAAGACGGTGCCGGAGGGCCTGTGGACCAAGTGCCCGGGGTGCGACGCCGTGCTCTACAGCGCCGACCTGGAAAAGAATCTCAACGTCTGCCCGAAGTGCGGCCACCATCAGCGGCTGGACGCGCGCGCGCGCCTGGACTCGCTGCTCGACGCGGACGGGCGTTTCGAGATCGGCGTGGAGGTGCTGCCGGTCGACGGGCTGAAATTCCGCGATTCGCGCAAGTACACCGAGCGCCTGGCGGAGGCGCAGGCGCAGACCGGGGAGACCGATGCGCTGGTGGTCATGCAGGGCGCGATTCGCTCGCTCGGCGTGGTGTGCGCCGTATTCGAATTCGAGTTCATGGGCGGCTCGATGGGCTCGGTGGTCGGCGAGCGTTTCGTTCGCGGCGTGCGCGTCGCGATCGAGCAGCGGCTGCCGATGCTGTGCTTCACCGCGACCGGCGGTGCCCGCATGCAGGAGGGTCTGCTGTCGCTCGTGCAGATGGCGAAGACCACGGCGGCGCTGACCGATCTCGACGAGCGCCGGCTGCCGTTCGTCACCGTGCTGACCGATCCGACGATGGGCGGCGTCTCCGCGAGCTTTGCGATGATCGGCGATGTCGTCATCGCCGAGCCGAAGGCGCTCATCGGGTTTGCCGGGCCGCGGGTCATCGAGCAGACCGTGCGTCAAAAGCTGCCCGAGGGCTTCCAGCGGTCCGAGTTCCTGCTGGAGAAGGGCGCGATCGACATGATCGTCGACCGCCGCCAGATGCGCGACACGCTGGCTCGCCTGCTCGCGCTGCTGCTGAGGCGTCCGCCCGAGGCGACCTCCTGACGGGCGAAGCGCGGGCGCTCCGCTCCCTCGCGGACTGGCTCGCCTATATCGAGCGCCAGCATCCGCAGGCGATCGCGCTGGGACTCGATCGCGTGCGTGTCGTTTGGGAACGCATGGCGATTCCCCTGCGCGCCGCCGTCGTGACCGTCGGGGGAACGAACGGCAAGGGNNCGCGAGGCCGCGGATGCGGAACTGTGCGCTGCCTTCACCGCGGTGGAGCGGGCGCGCGATGGCGTGCCGCTGACGTACTTCGAGTTCGGCACGCTGGCGGCGGCTTGGATCTTCCATGGCGCCGCGCCGGATGCGCTCGTCCTGGAAGTGGGTCTCGGCGGGCGGCTGGACGCGGTGAATCTGTTCGATGCCGACTGCGCGGTGCTGACGAGCGTGGCGCTGGATCACATGGACTATCTGGGCGGCACGCGCGACGCGATCGGTTTCGAGAAGTCCGGCATTTTCCGCTCCGCTCGGCCGGCGGTCGTCGCGGATCCCGATCCGCCCGCCAGCGTCCTTCAGCAAGCCGAGCGCATCGGCGCGAAGTTGCTGCGCGTCGGCCGCGACTTCGGCTACCGCGACCAGGATTCGCAGTGGGCCTATTGGGGACCCGGGGGGCAGCGTGCCGGTTTGGCGCATCCGGCGCTGCGCGGCGCGGTGCAGCTGCGCAACGCAGCGGCCGCCATCACGGCGCTCGACGCGCTGCGCGAGCGGTTGCCCGTCGCCATGCAGGACATCCGGCGCGGGCTGGCGCGGGTCGCGCTGCCCGGGCGCTTTCAGGTGCTTCCCGGCCGGCCGCAGATCATTCTCGACGTCGCCCACAATCCGGAGGCGGCCGCGGTTCTGGAGCAGAATCTCGCCGCGGGCGGGTACGCGCCGCGCACCCTGGCGGTGCTGGGCATGCTGCGCGACAAGGACGTC
>DKBI01000058.1 GCA_002451175.1 Betaproteobacteria bacterium UBA6904 | reverse complement strand
CGACGCGGCCGACATCGCCTGGCATGCGCGCTCGCTGTGGCGCCACCTGAAGACGACCGTGCCGGTGGTGCGCGCGCGGCTCTCGACGGTCGGCGACGGGCTGCAGGTGCTGGTCTACTCGCCCGACCGGCCCGACCTGTTCGCCCGCATCTGCGGCTACTTCGATCGCGCCGGGTTCAACATCGTCGAGGCGAAGATCCATACGACGCGCCACGGCTATGCGCTCGACACCTTTCTCGTGCTCGGGCACGGCCGGGGCGTCCACTACCGCGACCTGATCAGTCTCATCGAGGGGGGGCTGGCCGAGGAACTGGGATCGTCGGCGCCGCTGGGCGCCGGACGTTCAGGCCGACTGTCGCGGCGCGTGCTGCACTACCCCATCTCCCCGGTGGTGGACATCCGGCCGGACGAGCGCGGCGTGTACCACGTCATGCAGATAGTCGCGGCGGACCGGCCCGGACTGCTGTACGGCATTGCGCGGGTCCTCGCCGCCCATCGCATCAGCCTGCATTCGGCGAAGATCAACACGCTGGGCGATCGCGCCGAGGACGTGTTCCTGCTCTCCGGCGCGGCGCTCGGCGACGGCAAGAGCGTGCTGCGCCTGGAGCAGGCGCTGCTCGCGGTGCTCGAGGTCTGAGCCTCCCGCCGTTCACTCCTCCGGCGGCAGGTCGCCCTCCGGAAAGAGGGCCTCGATGTAGCCGAAGCGCGTGAAGTCGCGCACCCGCATCGGGTACAGGATGCCATCCAGATGATCGCACTCGTGCTGCACGACGCGGGCGTGGAACCCCTGTACGACGCGCTCGAGCGGCGCGCCGTGCGCATCGAATCCCGAGTAGCGCACGTGCGCGTGGCGCGGCACCCAGCCGCGCAGGCCGGGCACCGACAGGCAGCCCTCCCAGTCCTCGGCCATCTCGTTGGAGAGCGGCTCGATCCGCGGGTTGATGAGCACCGTCTCGGGGATCGGCTCCGCCTGCGGGTACCGCGGGTTGGCGCGCACGCCGAAGATCACGACGCGCAGGCTGACGCCGATTTGCGGCGCCGCAAGCCCCGCCCCGTCGAGATGCGCCATCGTGTCGCGCAGGTCCGCCAGCAAGGCCTGCAGGGACGCCGTACCGAACTGCGCGACNNGCGCTGTCACCGCGCCCGGCGGCGAAGTTCGCAACGACGGCGAGTGACGCGTAGCGGAGCTCGAGTTCACGCGCCAGCACCGCCTCGGGCATCCCGGTCATGCCGACGACATCGGCCCCGTCCCGCTCCAGGCGATCGATTTCCGCCGCGGTTTCGAGCCGCGGCCCCTGCGTCGTCGCATAGACGCAGCGATCGGCCATCGTTTCCCCGCAACGCCGCGCCGCCGCCAGGAGCCGCGCGCGCAGGTCCGGCGAATAGGGCTCGGTGAAATCGACGTGCGTGACCGGAACGCCCGCCCCCTCGAAGAAGGTGGCGTTGCGGCCCCAGGTGTAATCGAGGATCTGATGGGGCAGCGCGAGCGTGCCGGGCCCAAGGTCCGAACGGATGCCGCCCACCGAGGCGATGGAGACGATTTCGGTGACCTTCAGCTCGCGCAACGCCCAGAGGTTGGCGCGGTAGTTCACCTGGTGCGGCGGGATCGTGTGCCCGTAGCCGTGGCGCGCGAGAAACGCCACCTCGCGATCGGCCATACGCCCGAGCGTAATGGGGCCGGACGGCTCGCCGTATGGCGTCGTCAGGGCCCGGCGCTCGGTCACCTCGAGATTGGCGAGCTGCGACAGGCCGCTGCCGCCGATGATCGCCAGCACCTCAGGACTCCCGCATGGCGCGGATCTCCGGCAGATTGCGCCACAAGCCGCGGGCATCCATGCCGCAGCCGAAGACGAAACGGTCGGGCACCTGCAGGCCGACGAAGTCCGCGGCGATCGGCTTGACCCGCGCGAGGCGCTTTTCCACCAGCACCGCGCAATGAAAGCTCGTCGCCCCCAGTTCGAGCACGCGATCGCGCACCGCGCAGAGCGTGTGCCCGCCGTCGAGAATGTCGTCGAGCGCGAGGACCGCACGGCCCTTCACCGCGGCGCTCGGCGCGACGCGCCAGCGCAGGTCCCCCCCTTGCGTCTGCGCGCCGTAGCGCGTGACGTGGAGGTAATCGACCTCGAGCGGAAAGCGCAGGCGCGGCAGCAGGCGGCCGGCAAACACCAGCGCCCCCTGCATCAGCGCCAGCACGAGCGGGAACGCGCCCGTGAAGCGCTGCGTGATCTGCTCCGCGAGCGCACCCAGCGCGGCATCCACCTGCGCGGCACTCGCCACCGGATCCGAGTCCTCGAGAAATTTCCAGGCCAAGTCAGCCGTCTGCATGCCGCAAAGTATATCGGCGCGGTCTCAGCGTCCCCGCCCTGCAAGATAACGCCTGAACGCCTCGCCGGTCTCCGCGTGGCGCAGCCCGTACTCGAGCGTGGCCTCGAGATACCCCAGCTTGGAGCCGCAGTCGTAGCGCCGGCCGTGCAGGCGCGTCGCCAGCACGCGCTCCTTGGCCAGCAGGCGCGCGATGGCGTCCGTCAGCTGGATTTCGCCGCCCCGGCCCGGCGCGGCGTCGGCGAGCAATTCGAAGATCGTCGGCGTCAGGACGTAGCGGCCGACGACCGCGAGCGTCGACGGCGCGCTGGCCGGTTCGGGCTTTTCGACGATTCCCGTGATCGGCGTGACGTCCGCATCGCGTTCGACCGGCACGACGATCCCATAGCTCGAGGTCTGGTCGGCAGGGACGTCTTCCACGCCGAGCAGGGAACAGCCTTCGGCTGCGAAGCGCTCCGCCATGCGTTGCATGACCGGCGGCTCGGCATCGATCAGATCGTCGGCGAGCAGCACCGCAAACGGCTCGTCGCCGATCACCGGCTGCGCGCACAGCACGGCGTGGCCGAGCCCGAGCGGCTCCGACTGCCGGATGTAGATGCAGCGGCAGCCGGCCGGCAGCACGTTGCGCGCAAGCTCCAGCAGACTGTCCTTGCCCTTCGCCGAGAGGTCGCTCTCCAGCTCGTGCACCTTGTCGAAGTGATCCTCGATGGCGCGCTTGTTGCGGCCGGTGACGAACACCAGGTCGGTGATCCCCGCCGCGGCGGCTTCCTCGACGGCGTATTGAATGAGGGGCTTGTCGACGATGGGCAGCATTTCCTTGGGACTGGCCTTCGTCGCCGGCAGGAACCGGCTGCCCAGCCCGGCAACCGGGAAAACGGCCTTGCGGAGTCTCGGTTTCATGTCGGTCCATCGTCCTCGAGTAAATGCATCAGCCCGTCCAGGTCGAGCACGGCGACGCCGAGCTCGCGCGCTTTCTCGAGCTTGCTCCCCGCCTCGCTGCCCGCGACCACGAAGTCGGTCTTCTTCGACACCGAGCCGGCGACGCGGTGTCCCTTCGCCTCAATCATCGCCCGAACGGCGTCGCGCGTCATGCCCGGCAGCGTGCCCGTGATGACGAAGGTCCGGACCGCCTCCGGCGCGCGGCGCGTCGCTCCGCCGCTTTCGGGCCAGGTGACGCCCGCGGCTCGCAGGGCGCGGATCACGTCGCGGTTGTGCGGCTCGTCGAAGAACTGGCGGATGGACCGAGCCACCACCGGACCCACGTCCGGCGCGTCCTGCAAGTCCTCCTCGCTCGCCGCCATGAGCCGCTCGAGGCTGCCGAAGTGCCGCGCGAGATCGCGGGCCGTGCCTTCTCCCACGTTGCGGATGCCCAGCGCGAACACGAAGCGCTCGAGCGTCGTGCGCTTGGCGCGCTGGAGCGCCGCAAGCACGTTCTCCGCGGACTTCCCGCCCATCCGGTCGAGGCCGGCAAGCGGCGCGGCCTCCAGGGAAAACAGGTCGGCAGGCGTCGCCACCCATGCCTTCTCGACGAGCTGGTCCACGAGCCGCTCGCCGAGGCCCTCGATGTCCAGCGCACGCCGGCCGGCGAAATGCAGCAGCGCCTGCTTGCGCTGCGCCGGACAGTACAGCCCGCCGCTGCAGCGCGCGACGACCTCATCCTCGTTGCGCACGACCGCGGACCCGCAGACCGGGCACCGCGCAGGCATGTGAAACGGGCTCGCGCCCGGCGGCCGGCGCTCCGCGCGCACCTGAACCACCTCGGGAATCACGTCGCCGGCGCGCCGCACGACCACCGTGTCGCCGACGCGGACGTCCTTGCGCCGCAATTCGTCCTCGTTGTGCAGCGTGGCGTTGGTCACCGTGACGCCGCCCACCTGCACGGGCTTGAGCCGCGCCACGGGAGTGAGCGCGCCGGTTCGCCCGACCTGCACGTCGATGCCGAGCACCTCCGTCGCCTGCTCCTCGGGCGGGTAC
>DKBI01000035.1 GCA_002451175.1 Betaproteobacteria bacterium UBA6904 | reverse complement strand
TTGCCCGCGCCGTTCGGCCCGATCACCGCATGCGTTTCCCCGGCGTGCACGTCCAGGTTGACGCCGTCCGTGGCGCGCAGCGCACCGAAGGTCTTGCGCAGATCCCGGATCTCGAGCAGGGGGTCAGCCATCCCGGCCCTCCCGCAGGAACAGTCCCGCGAGCCCGCGCCGCGCGAACAGCACGACCAGAATGAGGAACGGGCCCAGGATGATCTGCCAGTGCGCGGTCAGCGCCGACAGCCTGTCCTCCAGAAGCAGGAGCACCGCGGCCCCGAGCACCGGGCCCGCGGTGGTGCCGATGCCGCCGAGAATCACCATGAACATGATCTCGCCCGATCGCGTCCAGTGCATGAAATCCGGCGTGAGGAAGCCGGTCTGGTTGGCGAACAAGGCGCCGGCGAGCCCGCAGATCGCGCCCGAGATGACGAACGCCACGAGCCGGTACCCGTACGGCGAGAAGCCGATCGCGTGCGTGCGCACTTCGTTCGAGCGTGCCGCGCGAATCACCATGCCGAAGCGCGAATGCACCAGGCGGTGAATGAGCAGCGCGACGAGGGCCAGAATCGCGAGCACGACGTAGTAGAACAGGGTCGCGTTGTTCAGATCGAGCAGTCCGCCGAACTGGCTCTTCATCGTCAGGCGCATGCCGTCGTCCCCGCCGAACTCCTCGATCGACACGCCGAGGTAATACAGCATCTGTGTGAACGCCAGCGTGATCATGATGAAGTAGATGCCGCTGGTCCGTATGGAGATGGCGCCGATCACGCAGGCGACCAGCGCTGAAGCGCCGATGGCGAGCAGCCATTGGAGGACGCCGTTGTCGATGCCGTAATGCGAAAGGATGCCCACCGCGTAGCCCCCGATTCCGAGGTAGGCGGCATGTCCGAACGACACCATGCCGCCGTAGCCGAGAATGAGGTTGAGGCTGGCCGCGGCGATCGCGAAGATCATGATCCGCCGGAACAGGTCCAGATAGAACGGTTCATTGAAGATCGCCGCAAGCGGCGGCACGGCCGCCAGCAGCAGCAACAGCAGGACCACGACCCAGGTGCCGCGTTTCATGCTCAGGGGCTCCGTCCGCCGAACAGGCCCTGCGGCCTGAACGCGAGCACGGCGGCCATCAGCAGGTAGATGAGCATCGAGGCGAGCGCCGGTCCCGCAGAGTCGGCCGCGGCCGGCGAAATGATGGTCGCCAGCGTCGGCTTGAGGAAGGCGCGACCGAGCGTGTCGACCATGCCGACGATGACGGCGCCGGCGAATGCGCCTCGCACCGAGCCAATGCCCCCGATGACGATGACGACGAACACCTGAATCAGGATCTGCTCGCCCATGCCCGACTGCACGGCAAACAGGGGGCCGGAGAGCAGTCCGGCGAGACCGGCGAGCGCGGCGCCCAGTCCGAAGACGAGCGTGTAGAGCAGCCGGATGTTGATTCCCAGCGCGGCCACCATGGTTCGGTTCGAGGCCCCCGCGCGCACCAGCATGCCGATGCGCGTCTGCGTCACGATGTACCAGAGCAGGGCGGCGACGAGCAGGCCGATGCCGATGATGAGCAGTCGGTACAGCGGGTAGAACAGGTTGGCGGCGAGCTCGACGTGCCCCGTCAGGTATTCCGGCAGATTGCTGTAGATCGCGTTGCGGCCCCAGAGGATCGCGACCAGCTCGTTGAAGAACAGGATCAGGCCGAACGTCGCGAGCACCTGGTCGAGATGGTCGCGCTCGTAGAGCGTGCGCAGGGCGATCAACTCCACCACCATCCCGACGACGAGCGTGCCGCCCAGCCCGAGCAGCGCGCCGAGCAGGTACGAGCCCGTCAGCTGCGCGAAATAGGTCGCCAGGTAGGCGCCGACCATGTACAGCGAGCCGTGCGCCAGGTTCACCAGGTTCATGATGCCGAACACGAGCGTGAGCCCGGCCGCCATCAGGAACAGCATCACGCCGAGCTGCAGTCCGTTGAGCGCCTGCTCGATGATCAGGATGGCGTTCATGGTCAAACAAAAAGGGCGCGGTCAGCCCGCGCCCAAGGTTTCGTCGGTCGTGCCGCTCACCACTTCATCTTGCATTCCTGGCTGTACGAATCCTTGTGATTGGCGAACACCGTCTTCTGGATCTCCATCACCGGGTCGCCCCCGGGCGTGGGACCGGCGACCGCCTTCAGGAGGTAGAAATTCTCGACCGGGAAATGATTGTGGTTATAGCTGTACTTGCCGCGCACCGAATTGAAATTCGCCTTGCGCATGGCCGCGATCATGCCCTTCTTGTCGGCCAGGTTGCCCTTGACGGCGCGCACGGCGGAATCGATGAGCATGATGCCGTCATAGCTCTGCGCGCCATAGAACACCGGCATCTTGCCGAACTTCTTGCGGTAGTCCGCGACGTACTTCGCATTCGCGGCATTCTTGAGATCCGGGCTCCAGATGCGGGTCTCGAACTGCCCGAGCGCCGCGTGCTTCAGCGCCGGGATGCTGATCTCGTCGACCGTGAACACGGAATACACGGGGATCTGCCCCCGCAGGCCGGCCTGCGAATACTGCTTGAGGAACTGGATGCCCATGCCGCCCGGATAGAACACCATCAGGGCCTTGGGCTTGGTCGCCCGCAGCTGGGCGATCTCCGCCTGGTAGTCGGGCTGGTTGACCGTCGTGTAGACCTCGCCCGCAATGCGCCCCTTGAACGTCCGCTTGAAGCCGGTCAGCATGTCCTTGCCGGCGGCGTAATTGGGCGCCATCAGGTAGACGTCATTGAAGCCCTCGTCGGTCATGTACTTGCCCATGGCCTCCGGCGTCTGGTCGTTCTGCCACGACGTCGTGAAGAACAGCTCGCTGCACTGGTTTCCGGCGAGCTGGTGCGGCCCGGCATTCGTGCCGATCATGAACGTCCCGGCCGAGGTGACCGTCGGCGCCACCGCGAGCATGACGTGCGACCAGATGATCCCGGACACGAAGTTGACCTGGTGCTTCTTGAGCATTTCGTCGGCGACCTGCTTGCCGACGTCGGGCTTGAACTGGTCGTCGCCGTAAATCACCTCGGTGTTGAGGCCGCCGACCTTGCGGCCCAGGTGATCGAGGGCGAGCTCGACGGAATTCTTCATCGTTTCGCCGATGATGCCCCCGGGTCCGGAGAGCGTCGTGATGAATCCGATCTTGAGGGTCTGCTGCGCGATGGCCGGCGTCGTTGCAAACGCTGCCGCCAGCAATCCCGCGAGTGCGATGCGAGTGGTCGTACGCATGACTGTCTCCTCCGGAATAGGTCTGGTCGAGTCTAGCAAGGCCATTCCGAGGTGTCCAGAATTGGTGGTAGGGTTCGCGCATGCTGCGCCTGGAGAGCGTGTCGAAGCGTTTCGGCGCGCGCACCGTCCTGAACTGCGTGACGCTCGACCTGCACCGGGGCGAGTACGTCGCGGTGGTGGGCGACTCCGGCATCGGCAAGTCGACGCTGCTGCACGTCATCGCCGGCCTCGAGACCGTCGACGCGGGGCGCGTCCTGTTCGACGGCGAGGAGGTGACGCGGCTCGACGACGCGGGCGCCTCGCGCCTGCGGCGCGAGAAATTCGGTTTCGTCTTCCAGGCGTTTCACGTTCTGCCGCACCTCACGGTGCAGCAGAACGTGGGCCTGCCGCTGCTGCTGCGCCATCGGGCGGCCGAGGAGATCGAAGCGCGCGCGAGCGCGCTCACCGCGGCCGTCGGGCTCGGCGGGCGCGAAGGCAGCATGCCGCGCGAGCTGTCCGGCGGCGAGCTGCAGCGGGTCGCCATTGCGCGCGCGCTCGTCGGCGACCCGCAGCTCGTGCTGGCCGACGAGCCCACGGGCAATCTCGACCCGGACAACGCGCGGCACGTGCTCGAGCTGCTGCGGGCGCAGGTGAAGCAGCGTGACGCGGCGGGAATCCTCGTCACCCATTCGCTCGAGGCGGCCGC
>DKBI01000288.1 GCA_002451175.1 Betaproteobacteria bacterium UBA6904 | reverse complement strand
CTACGCGCTCTACCCGCACATGTCGGTGTACGACAACATGGCCTACGGCCTGCGCATCCGGGGGCTGGCGAAGGACGCGATCGACGAGCGCGTCAAGCGCGCCGCCGGCATCCTCGAGCTGGGCGACCTGCTCGAGCGCAAGCCGCGCCAGCTCTCCGGCGGCCAGCGCCAGCGCGTCGCCATGGGCCGCGCCATCGTGCGCGAGCCTTCCGCGTTCCTGTTCGACGAGCCGCTNNGGCTTCATCGGCTCGCCGCCGATGAACCTGATCCCGCACAAGCGAGGCGACCGCGAGCTGCTGCTCGGCGTGCGGCCCGAGCACCTGGAGCCCTGCGCGGAACGCGAGGCGATGCTGACGGTGGACATCGATCTCGTCGAGCCGCTCGGCAGCGACACGCTGGTCTACGGCCACCTCGCGCACCTGGGCGGCGGCGCCCGGGTGGCGGTCCGGCTGCACCAGTCGGTGGACGCGCGCACCGGGCATTTGTCGGTGCGCTACGACGCGGCCCGCGCGCATTACTTCGATCCGCAGAGCGGCCAGCGGCTCGCGTCGTGAGCGCGGCCGCCGCCCACGGCCGCCGCTGGCCCTACCCGAAGATCGTCGCCCATCGCGGCGGCGGCAAGCTCGCGCCCGAGAACACGCTCGGCGCGATACGCCTTGGCGCTTCGATGGGCTTCCGGGGCGTGGAGTTCGACGTCATGCTCGCGGGTTGCGGCACGCCGGTGCTGATCCACGACGAGACGCTGAGGCGCACGACCAATGGTCGAGGGGACGTGGCGCGTACGCCGTACGGCGAACTGGCGAAGCTCGATGCCGGAGCGTGGCACAGCCGGGCATTCCGGGGCGAGACGATCCCGCGCTATGACGACGCCGTCGGTCTTTGTCGCGACCTCGGTCTGTGGGCCAACGTGGAAATCAAGCCGGCGACGGGTTTCGAACGGCGCTCCGGCGACGCTGTGGCGCGCGCCACCCGCGAGCTGTGGCGCGGGAGCGCGCATCCGCCCGTGTTGTCGTCCTTTTCCACGGTCGCTCTCGCCGCCGCACGCAGCGTGGCGCCGGAGCTGCCGCGCGGGCTGCTGGTCGGACGCATTCCACCGCACTGGCAGGAGCTGATGCGCGATCTGGAATGCGTGGCCCTGCACTGCAACTACCGCGCGCTCAACCTGCGCCTCGCGCGGCAGATTCACGACGCGGGATACGCGATCCTCGCCTGGACCGTGAACGACGCGCGCACGGCGCGCAAGCTGCTGCATTGGGGCGTGGACTGCATCGTCACCGATGCGCTGGTCCGCGTCGGCCCCGGGACGCGCTGACGGTGCGAGCGCGCCAGGCAGCGCATCGACCGGCGCCCAGCGGAACGCCGCTCGGGACCAACGCGGCGTCGGTGGGCGCGCGGACCTTTCTCCTCGCCAGCCTGATCGCCGCGGCCTGGCTCGCCGTCTCGCTGTGGCTCGCGATCCCCTGGGCCGGTGAACTGGCCGGCCTGATCGGCGCGCTGCCCGCCTGGCTCGTCATCGCCGGGATTGCGCTCGCCCCCGGATTCATGAACGCCTTCCAGACCGCGAGCCTCCTGCTGCGGCCGCCGGGACGCTACGTCGAGCCGCACGCCTATCCCCCCGTCACCGTGCTGGTGGCCGCCTACAACGAGGCCGCGGGCATCGCAGCCACCCTGCGCTCGCTCGAGGCGCAGCGCTATCCCGGGGAGGTGGAGATCATCGTCATCGACGACGGGTCGCGCGACGACACCGCGCGGATCGTCCGCGAGGGACACGCCGCGGTTCGGCTGCTTGCGCAGGGACGCAACACGGGCAAGGCGGCGGCGCTCAATCGGGGGCTTGCCGAGGCGCGCCACGCACTGCTGGTCACCGTGGATGCCGATTGCTGGCTGCACGCGGACGCTCTGCGCTTGCTCGTGCGCGAGTATCTGAACGGCCAGCCGCAGACGGCCGCCGTGGCCGGCGCGGTGTTCGCGCAAACCGGCCCGGCGAACTGGGTCACGCGGCTGCAGGTCTGGGACTATTTCCTGGGCATCGCCGCGACCAAGCGCACGCAGGCCGCGTACGGCGGAACGCTCGTCGCCCAGGGGGCCTTCTCGCTGTACCGCACGGCGATCCTGCGCGAGATCGGCGGCTGGCCCGACTGCGTGGGCGAGGACATCGTGGTCACCTGGGCGATCCTGCGGCGGGGATTCTTCGTCGGCTACGCCGAGGACGCCGTCTGCTTCACCCGGGTGCCGGAGTCGATCGGCACCTTGGTGCGGCAACGCGCGCGCTGGGCACGAGGGATGATCGAGGCCTTTCGGCACCATCCCGGCATCCTGCTCCGGCGCCGGCTGACGACCTGCCTGGTCAGCTGGAACCTGCTGTTTCCGTGGCTGGACTTCACCTTCACGTTCGGATTCATTCCCGGGTTGGTGTTCGCCTGCTTCGGCCAGTTCTGGCTGGTCGGGCCGGTGACGCTCGCGCTGCTGCCGTCCGCGGCGTTCATGGGGGCGGTGATGTATCGCACGAGCGCCCGGGTCTTCGCTTCGCAGGCGTTGCGCATCGAGCGCGATCTGCCGGCGCTGCTCGCCTACACGATCGCCTACGGCCTGATCAATCACCCCGCGAGCCTGCGCGGCTACCTGGCCGAGCTCTTCGGGGTACGGAAGACCTGGGGGACGAAGTGATGCGCGGACTGCTGCTGTGCGCGGCGCTGGCAGTGCTTGGCGCAGAAGCCGCCGAAGTTCCTGACCGGCGGCCTCACGCGGGCGGCGCGCCGCAGCTGTACGACGAACCGGACACCCTGGGCTGGCAGGGCGCGGCCGTGGACGGCGTCGTGACGCGCGATACCGACCATTTCGAGCGCAACATCGTCCGCGGCGGCGCCATGGTGCAATTCGAATCGATGCATGATTTCGTCGCCGTCGGGGCGAGCACCGACAAGTTCCGGCAGGGGGATTGGTCGCTGCGCGTCAATTCGCTGCTCGCCGCGCTGCGCAAGGTGAATCCGGCGACTGCGGAGGGCATCACGGCGCGCGGGGCGCTGACGGTCGGCGGCAACCGGACGCGCCTGCACGGCGAGGGCGTGTGGAACGTCCGCTTCACGCCGCAGACCGGCATCGAGCTGATCGCTTCGCGCGACGCCGTCGAGACGGTGCAGGGATTGCAGCGCGGCACGCTGTCCAACTTCTTCGCCGCTGGTCTGGATCACGCGCTGAGCGAACGGCTGACGGTCATCGGCATGCCGACGTACCGGCGCTTCTCGGACGGCAACGAGCAGACGGGATGGCGCGGGTGGCTCATCTACACCGTTGCGCCCAGCCAAGGGCTGAGCGTGAGCGTGAAGGCNNATCGATCGCACGATTGAGAAGCCGACCGCGCAGCTGTCGCTGACGGCGCAGCGCGCGCTGGGCGGCGGCGCGGCCCTCGGGCTCCAACTGGCCTACTTTCGCGCCAGCGAGTCCGCAGGCAACGTGGGCGCGTCAGACCGATATGCGTGGCGGATGGCCCGCCTCACGGTGCTGCTGCCGTTCTAGCGCGCGTCGGCCGCGCGTGCAGGCCGCTGCGCCGCGCTAGACGCACCTTGCGCCGTCCACCTCGATGCAGGCGCCGCTGACCATGGCGGCCTCGTCCGAGGCGAGATACAGGCACGCATTCGCCACGTCGAGCGGCGTGGAAAAGCGCCCCAGCGGGATCGTCGCGAGGAAGCGCTTCGTGCGCTCCTCGTCCAGCGGGCCGCCGGCGAACTCGGCCGACAGGCCCGTGGTGGCGCTGAACACCGGGTTCACGCAGTTGACGCGGATGCGGTCGGGGCCGAATTCCGCCGCCATGGATTTGCTCATCAGGATCACCGCCGCCTTGGAGCCGTTGTACACCGTGAGCCCGGGGCGCGGCCGCAGTCCGGCGGTGGAGGCGATGTTGACGATGCAGCCGCCGCCGAGCTTGCGGAACACCGGCACCGCGTGCAGCGCCGAGAGGTACACGCTCTTCACGTTCACCGCGTAGACCTTGTCGAACTCCGCCTCGGTGACCTCGAGGTAAGGCTTGTTGCGGTGCGTCCAGCCGGCGTTGTTGACCACGACGTCGAGGCGGCCGAACGCCGATTCCGCGGCGCCGATCATGCCCGACCATTCGCCGCTGCGTGTCACGTCGGCGCGCACGAAGATCGCCCTGCCCCCCGCAGTCGCGATCTCGCCCGCGACGCGCTCGCCCCCCTGCGCGTTGACGTCGTTGACGACGACGCCCGCGCCCTCCTGCGCGAAGCGCTTGGCGATCCCCTCGCCGAATCCGGAACCTGCGCCCGTGACGATTGCCACCTTGCCGGCCAGTCTCATCGTGTCCTCGATCCGAGTTTCAGTCGTGCTGGATGGCCACCGTCTTCACCTGCAGGAAGCTGTACAGGCCNNCTGGCGCGCCCCGTCGCGCGTCCACACGCCCGCGGTGAGGCCGTAGGCCGTGCCGTTGGCGATGCGCACCGCATCGTCCTCGGCGGCAAACGGCGTGGCGGCGAGCACCGGGCCGAAGACTTCCTCCTGCGCCACGCGATGCGCGGGCGGCACCTGGGAGAGCAGCGTCGGCGCGACGTAGTACCCGCCAGGCGCGGCCTCCGGCGCGATCCGGCCCTGCGCGGCCAAGGGGATCCGGTCGCGGGCCGCCTCGTCGAGGAAGCCGAGCACGCGCTCGAGCTGCGTCTTGCGGATGAGCGGGCCGATGTCCAGGTCCATCGCCGGCGGGCCGGCGCGCAACCGGGAAAAGGCTTCGGCGACGCGCGCCAGCACCGCGTCGTACGCCGACGACTCGATCAGCAAACGGCTGCCTGCCGAGCACGTCTGCCCGGCGTTCTGGATCGCGGCGTTGACGACCACCGGCAGCATGGCGTCCAAGTCCGCGTCGGCGAACACGATTTGCGGCGACTTGCCGCCCAGTTCCAGCGTCACCGGCCGATGATTCGCCGCCGCAGCCTGTGCGACGCGCGTGCCGGTCGCCGCCGAGCCCGTGAACGAAAGGTGATCGATGCCCGCGTGCGAGGCGAGCGCCTCGCCCGCCTCGCGGCCGTAGCCCGGAACGATGTTCAGCGCCCCCTCGGGCAGCCCGCAATCCGTCATCAGCTCGGCGAGGCGCAGCAGCGACAGGCAGGCATCCTCCGCGGGCTTGACCACGCACGCGTTGCCCGCCGCGAGCGCGCCGCCGACGCTGCGCCCGAAAATCTGCAACGGATAATTCCAGGGAATGATGTGCCCGGTCACGCCGAAGGGCTCGCGCAGCGCGAGCACCGTATAGCCGGGCAGGTACGGCAAGGTCTCGCCCTGGATCTTGTCGCAGGCGCCGGCGTAGAACTCGAAGTAGCGCGCGGCAAACGTCACGTCGTTGCGCGCGGTCTTGAGCGGCTTGCCGCAATCGAGCGACTCGATCTGCGCCAGTTCCTCGGCATGGTCCTGGATCGATCGCGCGATCCGCGCCAGCAGTCTGCCGCGCTCCGCCGGCGCGAGGCGCCCCCAGGCGCCCTCGAAACCGGCGCGCGCCGCGGCGACCGCGCTCTCCACGTCCGCCGCCCCGCCGCGCGCGATCCGCGTGAACGGCTCGCCGCTCGCCGGATCGATCATGTCGATCGTGCCGCCGCCCGCGGGCTTCACCCAGCGGTTGGCGATGAACACGGCGCCTGTCTCCGCACAAAAGGATTTCATGCTGTGCGATTATCGGGAACCCGTCCTCCGCGCGCAACACGACTGGATCCGCCGATGAACCTCGACCGCGTCACCCCCGGCCGCAACGTGCCGAACGACTTCAACGTCATCATCGAGATCCCGATGAACGCCGACCCCATCAAGTACGAGGTGGACAAGGCCACGGGCGCCGTGTTCGTCGACCGCTTCATGTCCACCGCCATGCATTACCCCTGCAACTACGGATATGTCCCGCATACCCTGTCCGGCGATGGCGATCCGGTGGACGTGCTGGTGGTGTCGCCCTTTCCGCTGATCACGGGCGTCGTGGTGCGCTGCCGGCCGGTCGGCATGCTGTGCATGGAAGACGAGGCCGGCGACGACACCAAGCTGCTCGCGGTGCCGGTCGACAAGCTGACGGCACTGTACCGCCACGTCGAGTCGCCGCGCGACCTTCCCGAGGGGCAGCTAGCCGCGATCGCGCATTTCTTCGAGCACTACAAGGATCT
>DKBI01000330.1 GCA_002451175.1 Betaproteobacteria bacterium UBA6904 | reverse complement strand
GTCCACGCGCTCGCCGTTGATCAGCACGTCGAGCTTCACCATGTCCGCGGCGCGGTACTCGCGGAAGTCGTAGTCGAGCGAGCCGTAGCCGCGCGTCAGCGACTTCAGCCGGTCGAAGAAATCCAGCACCACCTCATTGAGCGGCAGGTCGTAGCTCAGCACGACGTGCCGCGCGCTGTAGTGCATGCCGGTTTGCGCGCCGCGCTTCTGCGTGCAGAGCGTCATCACCGGCCCCACGTACTCCTGCGGCGTGAAGATCTTGACCGCGATCACCGGCTCGCGGATCTCGGCGATCTGGCTGGCGTCGGGCAGCCGGGCGGGGTTGGACACCTGCTCGAGCTCGCCGCTGCGCAGGAGGACCTCGTAGACCACGGTGGGCGCCGTGGTGACGAGGTGCTGACCGTACTCGCGCTCGAGCCGTTCCTGGACGATGTCCATGTGCAGCAGGCCGAGGAAGCCGCAGCGGAACCCGTGCCCCAGCGCCTGCGACACTTCGGGCTCGTAGTGGAACGAGGCGTCGTTGAGGTGCAGTTTCTCCATCGCCTCGCGCAGCGACTCGTACTGGTTCGACTCGACCGGGTAGAGGCCGGCGAACACGGCCGGCTTGACCTCCTTGAATCCGGGCAGCGCGGCGCGCGCCGGGCGGTCCGCCCGGGTCACGGTGTCGCCGACCTTGGCGGCGCGCAGTTCCTTGATCCCCGCGATGACGAACCCCACCTCGCCCGCCGACAGCGACTCGCGCGGCTGCGCCTTCGGCGTGAAGACGCCCACCTGCTCGCACAGGTAATCGGTGTCCGTGCTCATCAGGCGGATCCGCTGCTTGGGACGCAGCTCGCCGTCCATGACGCGCACCAGCATGACGACGCCCACGTAGTTGTCGAACCAGGAATCGACGAGCAGCGCCTTGAACGGCGCCGCCGCGTCGCCCTCGGGCGGCGGCACGCGCCGGATGATCGCCTCGAGAATGTCGGTGACCCCGAGCCCGGTCTTGGCGCTGGCGCGAATCGCGTCCTGCGCGGGAATGCCGATCACGTCCTCGATCTCCGCGATCGCCTTCTCCGGATCCGCCGAGGCGAGATCGATCTTGTTGAGCACGGGGATGACTTCCACGCCCTGCTCGATCGCCGTGTAGCAGTTGGCCACCGTCTGCGCCTCNNCCGCGCTCGCGCTCCAGGTCCATCGAGTCGAGCACCTGCTCCGCCATCTCGCGGTCGGCGAGGCCGCCGCAAAGCTGAATGATGCGATCGGCAAGCGTCGACTTGCCGTGATCGATGTGGGCGATGATGGAGAAGTTGCGGATGCGGCTTTGCATAATCAAAAAAGGGTGCCGGCGGCACCCTTTTCTTCGACAGCCGGCATTCTACCGCAATGCCGCCCGCCTAGCCCTTGTCGCCGAGGCCGGTCACGGTGATGAACGCCGTGCTGTCGCCCCGCCGCACCTGGATCGTCAGCACCGCCGCCTTGTCGAGCCCGCCGAGCAGCTTGTTGAGCTGCTCGACGCTCTTCAGCGCGCTGTGCTGCCCCTTGTGGATCAGGGTCAGCAGCACGTCGCCGCGCCGCACGTCGATGCGCGCGTCCGCCTTCACCTCGGTGACCACGAGCCCGTGCTCCAGCTTCAGCTCCTTCTTCTGCTCCGCCGACAGCTCGCTCACCACGAGGCCGAGCCGGTTCGCCGCCTGCTCCGCGGGCTTCGGGCCGCGCGGCGCCTCGCGCGCCGCGAGCGGATCCTCCTTGAGCTCGCCCACGGTGAGGCTCAGGCTCTTCGTCGCGCCCTTGCGCCAGACTTCGGCCTGCACCTGCGACCCGGGCCGCGTCGCGCCGACGATGCGCGGCAAGTCGCTGGAATTCTCCACCGGCTTGCCGTCGAAGCGCGTGATGATGTCCGTGGCCTCGAAACCGGCCTTGTCCGCCGGGCTGCCCTTCTCCACGGAATTGACGAGCGCCCCCCGCGGCCGGTCCAAGCCGAAGGAGGTCGCGATGTCGCGCGTCACTTCCTGGATCACGACGCCGATGCGGCCGCGCGAGACGCGCCCCTTGTCGCGCAGCTGGCGCTGCACGTCGAGCGCGACGTCGATCGGGATGGCGAACGACAGCCCCATGAAGCCGCCGGTGCGGCTGTAGATCTGCGAGTTGATGCCGACGACCTCGCCCCGCATGTTGAACAGCGGCCCGCCGGAATTGCCCGGATTGATCGCGACGTCGGTCTGGATGAAGGGCACGAAGTTCTCCTGCGGCAGCGAGCGGCCCTTCGCCGAGACGATGCCCGCGGTCACGGAATTCTCGAAGCCGAACGGCGAGCCGATCGCGACCACCCACTCGCCGACCTTGAGCTTCACCGGGTCGCCGAAGCGCACCACCGGCAGGCCCGTCGCCTCGATCTTGATGAGCGCGACGTCCGTGCGCTTGTCGCTGCCGATCACCTTCGCCTTGAATTCGCGCTTGTCGGTCAGCCGGACGTTGATCTCCTCGGCCCCCTCCACGACGTGCGCATTGGTGAGCAGGTAGCCGTCGGCGGTGATGACGAAGCCCGAGCCGAGCGAGCGCGGCTCGGCGCGTGGCGACGGACCCGGCTGCTGGCGCGGCATGAAGCGGCGGAAGAATTCCAGCACTTCCTCGTCCTCGATGCCCGGAATCTGGGGCACGGCGGAGCGCCGCACCGCCTGCGTGGTGCTGATGTTGACGACCGCCGCGCCCTGCTCTTCGACGAGTCGCGTGAAATCGGGCAGCTCGCGCGTCTGCGCGAGCGCCGGCGCGATGAAGCCGAGCGTGAACGCGGCAACGAGGATTCTCAACGATGGCATGCTGCGGCTCTCCTGGGGGACAAGGGGGGTGCTACTGGGGCTGTGCGTACGTCACCCGGTCGGCAATGCGCTGCAGGCTGGCCGCCGGCGCCTCGCCCACCACGGTGACGACATGGTCCGACACTTCGCGGGTCACGATGTTGATCGCGCCCAGATTGGAAAGGCCCGGGCGCACGGCGTCGCCGCGCCCGCTGAGCGACTCGATGAATACCGACACCGCCGCCATGCCGTCGGAATAGACGACCTGCGACAGGCTGCCCGCCTCGCGCTGCGTGCGGCGCACTTCCGCGATCTTGCGGAAGCCGGGCAGATCGTTCTGGATGCGCCACCCCGCGGCGGACAGGTTGGCCGGCGCGGTCGCCGTCTCGACGACGCGCCAGCCCTGGGTCGCGAAGCGCGGCTTGACGCGCTCGCGCGCGACCGCGCCGTACGTGATCTGCGTGAAGGTGAACTGCTCCACCATGTGCCCCTGGGCATCCTGGATGCGCGCCTTGAGGAGCATCCCCGTGGCGACGTCGGCGCACAGGCGATGGCCGTAGCGCAGCGCGTCGCGCGGCACGAGGACCACCGCGTCGCACTCGAGGCCGGCGACGCGCGCCCGGCCGTCGCGGCGCAGCGCGTAGTGCTCCGCCAGCACGGCGAGGTCGTCCGGCAAGACGTCGGGGAAGGCGCGCGTGTCCGTGCGGCGCTCGACCTTCACCACCTGGCTGTCGGGCAGATAGCAGCGCACGCTGTCCGGCGTGCGCACGATCTCGCGCGGCTGACCTTCGAGGATTTCGAGCTTCTCGATCACGCCGCCGGCCCCGGCAAACCGCGTGATGCGCGACGTCTCGGTGCGATCGCCCTGCTGATACACGAACGTGCCGCTGTACGCGAGCCGCTCGGTGGCCTGCTGGATCTTGCGCAGCAGCGCGAACGCATCGGCATCGCCTTGCGCCTGCGCCAGCCCTGCGCTCAATGCGAGCAGCCACGCGGCCGCTCTCACGGCCTGCGTACCCCGCGCGTTTCCACGGCGACCGTGCGGGCGTACGGCGCCATCCCCGGCAGCGAGATGCCGGGCGAATAACGCTGGTGCGCAAGCAGATAGTCGGGCGCTGCCGCGGGGGGCGGCACGCGCGCGGGTTCGGCCTGCGCCGTCGCCGGAGCCTGCGGTGCGCTCGCCACCGGAGCCACGGCTTCGGAAACCGGGCGTGGCCCGAAAGCCACCCAGGCGACGAATCCCGCGGCCGCTACGCTCGCCGCGATACGCAATCCCCAGCCCCGCGTTGCCGCGGCAGGGCGCGGCGCCGCGCTCGCGGGCGGCGCCAGAACGACCGGCTCCCGGGCCAGGCGCTCGGCGACCCGGGCCGAGAATCCCGCCGACAGCGTGCCCGTGTCGCGCATCGCGTCGCCGATCAGATGATAGGTTCGCCAGGCCTCCCGCGCATCGCCGGGATCCCGCAGCGTCGCCAGCACGGACTGCGCATCGCGGTCCTGCAGCTCGCCATCCACCAGCTCGGAAATCTGCTCGCGCATCACCACCTCCGGTCTTCGGGCGTGTCCAGCAGCGGTCTCAGCTTCCCGGCGATCGCTTCACGCGCCCGGAAGATCCGCGACCGCACCGTGCCGATCGGGCACTCCATGATGGCCGAAATTTCCTCGTACGTCAGCCCATCGAGCTCGCGCAACTGGATCGCCGTGCGCAGCTCCTCCGGCAGCTCGGCGATCGCCGCGTTCACGGTTTCCGCAATCTGCTTGGACATCAGCACGCGGTCGGGCGTGTTGATGTCGCGCAACGATTCGGCAGTTTCCTCGCGGCCTTCCGCCTCTTCCGGCTCGACCCCCGTCGTCGGGGCCCGCCGCCCCATCGCGATGAGGTGATTCTTCGCCGTGTTCACGCCGATGCGGTAGAGCCACGTGTAGAACGCGCTGTCGCCGCGGAACGCGGGGAGCGCGCGGTAGGCCCGGATGAACGTTTCCTGCGCCACGTCTTCAACCTCCGCCGGATCACGAATCAGTCGCTGCAGCAGCCGCGCGAGCTTGCGCTGGTACTTCTCGACCAGCAGGTTGAACGCCTGCTGGTCGCCGCGCTGCACCCGCGCCACCAGCGCCTGATCGGCGTCGCGGTCGCTCACCACCGCGCTCCCGGGACGCTTGGGCGCCCCGTCATCCCGACCCGCGCCGCGTTGCTGCACCTCTCTGCCACAGACAGTGCCTCTCGAAAATAGTTCGCCAGGCCGCTTCGCCGCGCGCTCAGCGCCGCGTCATCGGCCGCGCAGTTTCGCCGCACCGACCCCACAGGCCCCACTGGCGCAGGCGGCGGAAAGCATCCGCGTCGAGCATGCCGGCCGCCACCAGGAGATGCCCCCGGACGCGGTCCCGCAGCGCCAGGATGACGCACGCCCGGTGAACCCGGTGCCCCTCGCCGCGCACCTCGATGTGCCTGCCGTCGGCCAGCTCGAGGCTCGCCCCGCCGCCGGCGCGCAACTCGATGGCCCGGGGCGCGTGGGCGCCCCGGAGCAACGCCCGGTCGTGCGCGCTGGCGGCGCCGAGCGCGACCAGCAGCAGCGCCACCGTCGCACCCGGGAGCCCGGGCACGACCATCCAGGCGCCGATGGCCGCGATGCAGAACGCCGCGGCGCAGGCTGCCGCCAGCGCCCGCGAAGGCCGCAGCTTCAGGCGAAGGGGGGAATGCGTCTTCAGATGCTCGAAAAGACGAGCGTGCCGTTGGTGCCGCCGAAGCCGAAGGAATTCGACAGCGCCGCGCGGATCGTCATCTTGCGCGCCGTGTTCGGCACGTAGTCCAGATCGCACTGCGGGTCGGGATTCTGCAAATTGATGGTCGGCGGCGAGACCTGGTCCCGGATCGCCAGAATGGTGAAGATCGCCTCGATGCCGCCCGCGGCACCCAGCAGGTGACCGGTCATGGACTTGGTCGAATTGACCGCCGCGCGCGCGGCGTGCTCGCCCAGCGCGCGCTTCACGGCGACCGTCTCCGCGATGTCGCCGAGNNGGCGTGGACGTGCCGTGCGCGTTCACGTAGTCGATGCGATCCGGGGAGAATCCCGCGTCGCGCAGCGCGTTGCGCATGCAGCGGTACGCGCCGTCGCCGTCCTCGCTCGGCGCCGTCATGTGGTAGGCGTCGGCGGACACGCCGTACCCTACCAGCTCGCAGTAGATGCGGGCGCCACGGGCCTTGGCGTGCTCGTACTCCTCGAGCACCACGGCGCCCGCGCCCTCGCCCAGGACGAAGCCGTCCCGGTCGCGATCCCACGGGCGGCTCGCCGCGGCGGGGTCGTCGTTGCGCGTCGACAGGGCGCGCGCGGACGCGAAGCCGCCCATCGCCAGTTCCGTGACCGTGGCTTCCGCGCCGCCCGCCAGCATGACGTCGGTTTCGCCCAGCCGGATCGACTTGGCGGCCTCGCCGATGCAGTGCGTGGACGTCGTGCAGGCCGTCACCATGGCCAGCGCCGGCCCCTTGGTGCCGAGCAGGATGGACAGATTGCCGGCGATCATGTTGATGATCGTGCCGGGGATGAAGAACGGCGAGATGCGGCGCGGCCCGCTCTTCTGCAGCTCGACGTGCGTCGCTTCGATCATCGGCAGGCCGCCGATGCCCGAGCCGAAGTTGATGCCGATCTGCTCGGCGTTCTCCGGCGTGACCGTCATTCCGGAATCGCGCCACGCCTGCACGCCCGCCGCCATGCCGTAGTGGATGAACGTGTCCATGCGCCGCGCTTCCTTGGGCGCGACGTACTGCGCCACGTCGAATCCCTTCACCTCGCCGGCGATCTGGCTGGACAGGCGCGAGGCGTCGAAGCGGGTCACGCGGGCGATGCCCGAGTTTCCCGCCAGGATGTTCGCCCAGGCTTCCGGGATCGTGTTGCCGACCGGGCTGATGATGCCGAGCCCGGTGACGACGACTCTGCGGCGCGGCACCGGCGTCGGCGTCCTCAGGACTTGGCGTGCGACTTGATGTAGTCGATGGCCTGCTGAACCGTGGTGATCTTCTCGGCCTCTTCGTCCGGAATCTCGGTCTCGAATTCCTCCTCGAGCGCCATCACCAGCTCGACCGTGTCGAGCGAGTCCGCGCCCAGATCGTCCACGAACGAGGACTCGTTCTTGATCTCGGCTTCATTCACGCCGAGCTGCTCGGCGACGATCTTCTTGACGCGCTGCTCTATGTTTTCCATTCGCCTCTCCTTCCCTGTCTGGGCCTCGATCGGAATCGACGCGGCCCGTCATTTTACCGGAATCACGTCATGAACATCCCGCCGTTCACATGCAGGACGCTGCCCGTGACGTAGCCCGCGGCCGGCGAGGCCAGATAGGCCACGGCGGCGGCGACTTCGTCGGCGCGGCCCAGCCGACCCAGCGGAATCTGGGCCAGCAGCGCGTTGCGCTGGGGTTCCCCCAGCGCGCGCGTCATGTCGGTGTCGATGAACCCGGGCGCCACGCAGTTGACGGTGATGTTGCGGCTGCCGAGCTCGCGCGCCAGCGAGCGGGTCATGCCCGCGACGCCGGCCTTGGCCGCGGCGTAGTTCGCCTGGCCCGCGTTGCCGGAGGCCCCCACCACCGACGTGATGCTGATGATGCGTCCCCAGCGGGCCTTCATCATGCCCCGCATCACGGCCCGCGAGAGGCGGAACACGGAACGCAGGTTGGTCTCGATCACCTCGTCCCATTCGGCGTCCTTCATGCGCAGCGCCAGGTTGTCGCGCACCACGGCCGCGTTGTTGACCAGAATGAGGATGTCGCCGAATTCCTTCTGCACTTCCTCTACGACGCGGTCGCATTGCGCGGCGTCGCGCACATCGAGCACCTTGCCTCCGCCGCCGTCGCCGAGCGCCTGCACGATGGACTCGACGCCCGCGGCGCCGGTCGCGGTGCCGATGACTTTC
>DKBI01000180.1 GCA_002451175.1 Betaproteobacteria bacterium UBA6904 | reverse complement strand
AGCAGCCAGCCGAGCAGCCCCTGCAGCGTGTACGGCGCGATGATCAGGTTGCCGAGCGTCACCAGCGCGACGAACACCACCAGCATGGCGATGATGTTGACCAGGAGCTGCGCGCCTTCGAGCGTGCCTCGCGTCAGCGCGTCCATGCTGCCCTCCGCGTCCGATTTCAGCTGCAGACGCCCGCCCGTGGCCTGGCCTTCCGGCGGCACCATGAGGAACGAGACGACGAGTGCCGCCGGCGCCGAGACGATCGAGGCGATCAGCAGGTGCGCGACCGCGTCGGGGAGCACGTCGCGCAGGATGCTCGCGTACAGGAACAGCACCGTTCCCGCGATCGAGGCCATGCCGCAGGCCATGATGGCGAAGAGCTCGCCGCGCGAGACGCGCGCGAGCCAAGGCCGCACCACCAGNNGGCGCCTCGACCATGCCGACGAAGACGTTCGCCGCCGTGGCCAGTCCGACCACGCCGCCCACGCCCATCGCGCGCTCGAGCAGCCAGGACAGGGCGCGCACGATCGCCGGCAGCACGCGCCAGTAGAACAGCAGCGCCGACAGCGCGCTCACCACGAGCACGATCGGCAGCGCGCGAAAGGCGAGAATGAAGCTCGCGGCCGGGTCGGTCATGGCGAACGGCGGCTTGCCGCCGCCGAGATAACCGAAGACGAGCGTGGTGCCGGCCTGGGTCGCCGTCTCCAGCGCGAGCATCGCCTGGTTCAGCGCGAGGAACGCGCTCTTCGCGAACGGCAGCTTGAGGAGCACGAGCGCCAGAACCGCCTGCAGCACGAGGCCTGCGCCGACGGCGCGCCAGGGAACCGCGCGGCGCTTTTCGCTCGCCAGCCAGGCGAGCGCGACGAGCCCGGCAATGCCGGCGAGGGCCTGTACGACAGGGGCCACGCTCAGCGACCGCGCACGCAGCGCGAGGCGCGCCTCATGGCGACTCCGCGCGGGTGCTGCCACGCAGGCCCGCGCGTTCGGCCGCACGCGCGACGCTGCCGTCGGCGATCGCATCGGCCGCGAAGCGGCGCGCGTAGTCCAATCCCTGCGCGCGCCCTTTCGGGATCGCGATGGCCAGGTGCTCCAGGCCCCACCGCCCGTCGAGCACCCGCGAACCCGGCAGCGCATCCGACATCTCGAAAAGGATCGCCTTGTTGGTCGCGAACGCATCCAGCTTGCGCTGCGAGAGCATTTCCTTAGCCGCCTCGAGCGTCGGCGCCGGCTCGATCGCCGCGCGCTTCAGCAGGCCCGGCAGCGTCCGCTGCGAGGTGCTGCCCTGCGTGACGCCGACGCGAATCCCGGGCTGATCCAGATCGGCGAGCGTCCTGATCGTCGAGCCCGCGGGCACGAGGTATCCCAGTTCGATGGCCAGCAGCGGTTGCGTGAAGTCCACGTCTTTCGCCCGGGCGGCCGTGGCATTGGACACGGTGAAGTCCACGCGGCCGGACTTCATGGCGTCGAGAACCTCGGCGATCCTGCGGAACTCGACCCGCTCGACGGCAGCGCCGAGCCGCGCGGCCATCGCCGCGCCCAGGTCGATCGTCACGCCCTTGATTTCCCCGGATGCGGCATCGCGCACCAGCGAAGTGGGGCTGCCGGGATACACGCCGACGCGCAGCGTTCCGCCCGGGGCGAGCGCTGCCCGAATCGCCGGGTCGGGCAGCGAGGGGGCCGCTGCGCAGGCCGCAAGCAGGACTCCAAGTATCGCCGTCAGTGCGCGCTGCATCATGCGTGCTCCCTCTCCCGTCCGGGATGTCGACCCGCGCCCGCCGGTGCGCCCGGCCGCTTCGGCGCCGCAGAAATTCGCCGGCCATCTTAGTCGAATCCGGCACCCGCGGGCGGCCGAATGCCCGGTGCGATGTGAGAAGATGCGCCACGCTCGGGGAGAACATCGCAATGGCGGACACCACGGGGGGCGAGGTCATCGCCCGCATGCTGCAGGCCGAGGGCGTGGAGAAGGTCTTCGGCATCATCGACGGCACCTACTTCGGTTTCTATTCCGCGCTGCATCGCCTGGGCATCGAGATCGTCACGCCGCGGCACGAGACCAGCGCGGCGCACATGGCGGGGGCCTACGCGCGGCTGACCGGGCGGCTGGGCGTGTGCATGGCGAGCAACGGCCCCGGCGTCGCCAATCTCCTGCCGGGGCTCGCCGTCGAGCAGGCCGAGGGCAACCGGGTGCTCGCGATGACGAGCGCGCGCCGCCCCGGCGTCATGTATCCGGACCGGATCGGCACCTACCAGTGCTTCGACCAGCAGGGCGCGATCTCGAAACTCGCCAAGTGGAGCTGCGCCGTGCCGGCGTTCGAGCGCATCTCCGAGATCGTGCGCCGCGCGCTGCGCAGGAGCTGGGAGGGCCGCCCGGGCGTCGTGCACGTGGACGTTCCCGAGTCGATCATGAACGCGAAGGTCAGCGCCGAGGTTGCCGGCTGGGCACCGGCCGCCTATCGGCGCGTCCACGCCGTCGCCGCACCGGCCGAAGCCGTCGCGCAGACCGCCGACATCCTGGCGAGCGCGCGGCTGTCGATGATCCACGCGGGGAGCGGCGTGATTCACGCCGGCGCGTACGAGGAACTGGCCCGCGTCGCCGGCCTGCTGCAGGCGCCCGTGACGACGAGCTGGGCGGCACGCGGCGTGCTCTCGGAGGATTCGCCACTCGCGATCCCCATGATCCACGTCAAGCTCTGCCACCGCGTGCGCAACGACGCCGA
>DKBI01000216.1 GCA_002451175.1 Betaproteobacteria bacterium UBA6904 | reverse complement strand
ATGGACTTCAAGGTGGCGGGCACCGACAACGGCGTGACTGCGCTGCAGATGGACCTCAAGATCGAGTCGATCACGCGCGAAATCATGCGCGTCGCGCTGGGGCAGGCCCGTGAAGGCCGCCTGCACATCCTCGACCTGATGCGCCGCTCCATCGACGGCTCGCGCGACGCGCTGTCGAGCTTCGCGCCGCGCATCATCAAGCTGAAGATCAATCCGGACAAGATCCGCGACGTGATCGGCAAGGGCGGCGTGGTGATCCGCGGGCTGCAGGAGGAGACCGGCACGACGATCGAGATCGAGGACGACGGCGTCGTGAGCATCGCCTGCGTGTCCGCGGAGGGCGGCGAGGCGGCGCGCAAGCGCATCCTCGAGATCACCGCCGACGTCGAGGTGGGCAAGGTCTACGACGGCACGGTGCTGCGCCTGCTCGACTTCGGCGCCATCGTGCAGTTGCTGCCCGGGCGCGACGGTCTGCTGCACATCTCGCAGATCAGCCACGAGCGCGTGAACGCGGTGTCCGATCACCTCAAGGAAGGCCAGTCGGTCAAGGTGAAGGTTCTCGAGGCGGACGACAAGGGCCGCGTCCGGCTCTCCATGAAGGCCGTGGCCGCGCAGGAAGCGAAATCCGGCGAGTCCGCCAAGCCGGCCTGAGGCATCCCGGTCGCCTGCAGCGGACCGGCAACAAAAAAGGCGCCCCGCGGGGCGCCTTTTTTCATGCGCGCGTCAGGCCTACTTGGCCACCTGGCGCTCGCGCATCTCGTCCAGCGTCTTGCAGTCGATGCACAGCGTCGCCGTGGGGCGCGCCTCGAGGCGCTTCAGGCCGATCTCCACCCCGCAGCTGTCGCAGTAGCCGTACTCGTTGGCATCGATGCGCGCAATCGTCTCGTCGATCTTCTTGATCAGCTTGCGCTCCCGGTCGCGGTTGCGCAGTTCCAGCGCCATGTCGGATTCCTGGCTGGCGCGGTCGTTCGGGTCGGCGAACACCGTGGCCTCGTCCTGCATGGTGTGCACCGTGCGGTCGATCTCCTCCGAGAGCTCCGCCTTGAGGCTCTCCAGGATCTTGCGGAAATGCGCGCGCTGCTTCGCGTTCATGTACTCCTCCCCTTTCTTCGCAACGTAGGGCGCGAAGCTCTTGCGGCTCAAATCCATTGCCATGGTCATTGCGTCTGCCGAAAAAACGAAAGGCGCTTTGTAGCAGAAAAGGGGGGGTGTCGCAAGCGAACCGCGCGCGCTCGCGAAACGCAGAGAAATCCGGCACTTGCAATTGCCGACGCGGTGTGCGAAGCGTATCATTACGCGCCTTCGCGGGGTGTAGCGCAGCCCGGTAGCGCGCTTGCTTTGGGAGCAAGATGTCGGGAGTTCGAATCTCCCCACCCCGACCAAGGATCTGACCCGGCAGCTGCCCGTAGCTCAACCGGATAGAGCACCAGCCTTCTAAGCTGGGGGTTGTGGGTTCGAGTCCCGCCGGGCAGGCCAGAGATTGCGTTTCAGCGGTGACCGTAGCTCAAAGGTAGAGTCCCGGATTGTGATTCCGGTTGTTGTGGGTTCGAGTCCCATCGGTCACCCCACTCCTTGCTGTCCCCGGGCGGCCCGCCAGCTACCGCCCGGCCTTCGCGCCGCCCTTGAACTCGCTGCGCAGCCAATCGTCGAGCAGCTTCGTCTCGTAGCGCAAGGGCCGGTCGTTCATGCGGCTGACAGATCGCATGAAGAACGGATCGCGAAGCTCACGCTTGCCTTCGCTGACGACTTTGCCGTCCGGAGACTTGAGCACGAACTCCAGATCGATTGCCGGGGGATAGGACTCCAGGATGACGCGAATGTCGTCCCGGCGCCCGGGGCGAAATTCTCCGGCGAGATCCACCTCGGTCAAGGTCACTCGCAGCGTGTGCCCCGCCGGTATGACCGCGGCGGCACGTTTCTCCAGATGCTGCTTGAGCGCACGGAGAATTTCTGCCTGGCCTTTCTCCGTGCCAGGATACCGGTCGCGCACGTCCACGAATTGCGATGCGGGCTTCGCGAACTGCACGTCCACGCGACGCTCGGATTTCGCCGGTGCGGCGGCCGAAACCTGCACCGCCGCGACGACGCCAACGACCACCCAAAGTATCGTTCGATGCATGCTTGCCTCCAAATTGTGCGTGTCTCGGGATCCGCGCGTGCGCGGCACCCGCCCGCCCCGAAATTCTACTTGGGAAGAAAACGGCGCGGAACGATTTCGGCGGGTGCCCACGCTGCCGACGACGGCACGGCGGTACGCAGCATCGCCCAGGTCTGCAGCGCAGCGGAAACCCCAACCCGCCGCGCGGCCGAAGGCGCCGGCCGCGCGTCAGCCCGGGAGCTGCTCGCGGGCGAGCACAAAGACGCAACCGTGCGGATCGCTGGTCGTCGGCCATAGGAAGGGCAGGCGCGGATACGCTCGCTCCAACGCGGCGCGCGCGTCACCGACTTCGCAGATCAGCAGCCCGCCCGGCTCGAGATGGCGCCGGGCGTGCGCCAGAATTCCGCGCACCAGGTCCAGGCCGTCCCGTCCGGCGGCCAGCGCGAGCTGCGGCTCGTGGCGATATTCGCGCGGCAGCGCGCGCATGGTGCGCGCATCCACGTAGGGCGGGTTGGTCACGATCAGGTCGTACCGCGCGCCACCGAGGCCTGCAAAGAGATCCGATTGCACGATGCGCACGCGCCCTGCGAGACGGTGACGGCGCACGTTGATGCGGGCGACCTCCAGCGCCTCCGGCGAGATGTCCGCCGCGTCGACGTGCGCGCGAGCGAATGCGCGGGCGACCAGCACGGCCAGGCATCCGGAGCCTGTGCACAGGTCGAGCGCGCGCCGCACCGGGCGTCGCTCCCACGGCCAAGGACGATCGCGTAGCAGTTCGGCGATGTAGGAGCGCGGGACGATGACGCGCTCATCGACGTAGAACCGCCGGTCGTCGAGCCAGGCCTCGTGGAGCAGGTAGGCGAGGGGGATGCGTTCGCGCGCCCTGCGCGTCGCGAGGGCGCGAATCCGCACGAGCGCCGCGGGCGACAGCGCGCGCGCGGCATGCTGCCCGAGATCGCCCGGATGCACGCGCAGTACGTGCGCGACGAGCCACGCCGCCTCGTCGCGCGGATGCAGCGTGCCGTGGCCGAAGTGCAGGTGCGCCGCGCGCCACGCGCGCGCCGTTTCGCGAACGGCGTCGGCGACCTTCAAGGCAGCAGCGCGCGCAGCGTGTCGAGGTAGATCCGCGGCAGGAGATCGAGCGTCTCCAGCGCAACGTGCTCGTTCACCTGGTGGATGCTCGCATTCACGGGGCCGAGCTCGACGATCTGCGGGCAGATCTCGGCGATGAAACGCCCGTCGGAGGTGCCGCCGGTCGTGGACAGGTCCGGCGTTCGCCCGGTATGCCCGTGGATGGCGCGGCTCACGGCGTCGACGAGTTCTCCGCGCTGGGTCAGGAACGGCCTGCCGCCGAGCACCCAGTCGATCGTGAATTCCACGCCGTGCCGTCGCAGCACGGCTTCGAACCGTTCGCGCAGCGTGGCCTCGGTGCTCTCGGTGGAAAAACGGAAATTGAAGTCGAGCTGCAGCGTGCCGGGAATCACGTTGCCGGCGCCCGTTCCGGCATGGATGTTCGATACCTGCCAGGTGGTCGCCGGAAAGTGCGCGTTACCGGCGTCCCAGGACATGGCCGCCAGTTCCGCAAGGGCCGGCGCCAGCGCGTGGATGGGATTGCGCGCGAGGTGCGGATAGGCCACGTGACCCTGGACCCCGCGCACCGTCATGCGGCCGGAGAGCGAGCCGCGCCGCCCGTTCTTGATCATGTCGCCGAGCGAGGCGACCGACGAGGGTTCGCCGACGATGCAGTAGTCGATGCGCTCGCCCTGCGCCTTGAGCCGCTCGACGACGCGCACGGTGCCGTCCACCGAAGGGCCTTCCTCGTCCGAGGTGATGAGCAGCGCGAGCGAGCCCTGGTGCTGCGGGCGCTCCTCGACGAACGCCTCTGCGGCAACGACGAAGGCCGCAATCGAGGACTTCATGTCGGCCGCGCCGCGGCCGTAGAGCCGGCCGTCGCGCTCGACCGGAACGAACGGATCGGATTGCCAATGGTCCAGCGGGCCCGTGGGCACGACGTCGGTATGCCCGGCGAAACACAGCAGCGGGCGTGCCGCGCCGCGCCGCGCCCAGAGGTTCGTCACCTCGCCGAAACGCAGCGACTCGCAATGAAAGCCCGCCGCGCTCAGGCGTTGCGCCAGCAGCGCCTGGCAGCCCGCGTCCTCCGGGGTGACGGAGGGACGCGCGATCAGCTGGTGGACCAGCTCGCGGGCGCTGCGCACGTTCGGCGGCGCCGCGCTGGTCAATCGATCTTGATCTCGGCGAACGAGGTCTCGCCGGCCGTGGAGGCGGCGAAGACGCTCGGCTTGGCTTCTGGCTCAGGCGCAGCGCTCCCGGGGCGCCCGGCGTCGCCGTGATCGGTGAGCTGGCCGGCGGTCGCCTGGTTGATCAGCCAGAGCATGTTCGTCGCCGAGTCGGCGTTGGCCATCGCCTCGTCCTTCGTGATCTCGTCTTCCATGAACAGCTTGAACAGCGCCTGCTCGAAGGTCTGCGAGCCCGGCGCCATGCTCTTTTCCATGGCATCCTTGATCTCGTTGATCTCGCCCTTCTCGATCAGCTCGGAGATGTGGCGGGTGTTGAGCATCACTTCCACTGCGGCCCGGCGCGCGCCGACGCGCGTGCGTACCAGGCGCTGGGAGACGATCGCCTGGAGACTCGCCGACAGGTCGAGCAGCAGCGTGGGCCGGTTCTCGAGCGGGTAGAAGCTGATGATCCGGTTCATCGCGTGGTAGCTGTTGTTGGCGTGCAGCGTCGCCAGGCACAGGTGCCCGGACTGCGCGTACTGCAGCGCCGAGGACATCGTCTCGCGGTCGCGGATTTCGCCGATCAGGATGCAGTCCGGCGCCTGGCGAAGCGCATTGCGCAGCGCGACGTGAAAGGCCTTCGTGTCGGTGCCGATCTCGCGCTGGTTGACGATGGACTTGCGGTTGCGGAACACGAACTCGACGGGATCCTCGAGCGTCAGGATGTGGCCCGACTTCTCCCCGTTGCGGAAATCGAGCATGGCCGCGAGCGAGGTCGACTTGCCGGAGCCCGTGGCGCCCACCATCAGCACGAGCCCGCGCTTCTGCATGATGATGTCCTTGAGCGTGTCGGGCAGGCCAAGGGTGTCGATCGCCGGGATGGTGCTCGGGATGTAACGCACGACCACGGCGGGCGAGCCTTTTTGGCGGAACGCGCTGATCCGGAAGCTGCCGACCCCTTCGAGCGTGTAGCCGGTGTTGAGCTCCATCTCGTCTTCGTACTCGCGGATCTGCTTCTCGCTCAGCACCTCGTACAGCAGCTGCTTCACGGCGTCGCCGTTGAGCAGCGTCTGGTTGACCGGCACGGCCACGCCGTTGATCTTGATGTTGAT
>DKBI01000100.1 GCA_002451175.1 Betaproteobacteria bacterium UBA6904 | reverse complement strand
CACTCGCCGATGTTCCACCAGGTCGAGGGCCTGTGGATCGACGAGGACGTCAGCTTCGCCGATCTGAAAGGCGTGTTCGCCGACTTCCTGCGCCGCTTCTTCGAGAGCGACGACATCGAGGTGCGCTTCCGGCCGTCGTACTTTCCGTTCACCGAGCCTTCGGCGGAAATCGACATGAAATTCGATGCCGGGCCGCTGAAGGGCCGCTGGCTCGAGATTTCGGGCTCGGGACAGGTGCACCCGCAGGTCGTGCGCAATTTCGGCCTCGACCCGGAGCGCCATATCGGCTTCGCTTTCGGCGCGGGACTGGAGCGGCTCACGATGCTGCGTTACGGCATCGACGACCTGCGCCTGTTCTTCGACGGCGANNCCCGTGGCGCCGGTGTGCCGCGGCGTGGTCGTCGGGCACGTGCTGCAGGTCGACCGCCACCCGGGCGCGGACAAGCTCACGGTTTGCCGCGTCGCGGCGGGAGCGGAGGTCGTGCAGGTGGTCTGCGGGGCGCCCAACGTGAGAGCGGGGATGAAGGCGCCGCTCGCCCGGGTCGGCGCGCGCCTGCCGCAAGGTCTCGAGATCGGCCAGGCCAAGGTGCGGGGCGTGGACAGCCAGGGCATGCTGTGTTCCGCCCGTGAGCTGGGCCTGTCGGAAGACCACTCGGGCCTGCTGGAACTTGCAGGGGATGCCCCCTTGGGGATGGACATCCGCGAGGCGCTCGCCCTCGACGAGCGCGTCTTCGACATCAAGCTGACGCCGAATCGCGCCGACTGCCTGTCCGTGCTCGGCGTGGCGCGTGAGGTCGCGGCGCTGACGCGGGCGCCGCTGCGCGTTCCCGAGTTCGCGCCCGTCCCGGCGCGCATCGCCGAAAAGCTGCCGGTGCGCATCGAGGCGCCGGAGCTGTGCGGACGCTTTTCCGGACGCGTCGTGCGCGGCGTCGACGCGCGTGCCGCGACGCCGGCGTGGATGACGCGGCGCCTCGAGCGCGCGGGGCAGCGGCCGATCTCGGCGCTGGTGGACATCTCCAATTACGTGATGCTCGAGCTCGGCCGGCCGTCGCACATCTTCGACCTCGACAAGGTGGCCGGCAGCCTCGTCGTCCGCTGGGGGCGCGAGGGCGAACGCGCGGAGCTGCTCAACGGGCAGACCGTGGACGTGGACGGCACGGTCGGCGTGATTGCCGACGAGCGGGGCGTCGAGGCGCTGGCCGGCATCATGGGCGGCGAGCCGACCGCGGTGTCGCTGGAGACGCGCGCGATCTACATCGAGGCCGCGTTCTGGTGGCCGCAGGCGGTCGCGGGGCGCTCGCGGCGCTTTGGGTTCACGACCGACGCCGGCCATCGTTTCGAGCGCGGCGTGGATTTCGCCACGACCGTCGCGCACATCGAGTACATCACGCGCCTCGTCCTGGAGATCTGCGGCGGCGAGCCGGGACCGATCGACGACACGGTGGCGCGCGTGCCGGAGCGCAAGCCGGTGCGCATGCGCGTGGCGCGCGCGCAGAAGGTGATCGGCATGCCGATTCAGGCCGACGAGATGGCCGACGCGTTCGCGCGGCTGGAACTCCCGGCCGCGCGCGACGGCGACGCGTTCCTCGTGACGCCGCCGCCGCAGCGCTTCGATCTCGAGCTCGAGGAGGACCTCATCGAGGAGGTCGCCCGCGTTCACGGCTTCGAGAACATCCCCGCGCATCCGCCCGCCGCGCGGGCGAAGATGAGCGCGCTCGCCGAGACGCGCCGCTCGACGCACGCGCTGCGCGAGCGGCTGGCGGGCTGCGACTACCTCGAGACCATCAATTTCGCCTTCGTCGAACCCGACTGGGAGAGCGACTTCGCGGGCGATGCGAATCCCATCCGCCTGCTCAACCCGATCGCCAGCCAGCTCTCGGTGATGCGCTCGACGCTCATGGGCTCGCTCGTTGCGAACGTGCGTTACAACCACGCGCGGAAACTCCCACGCATCCGGGTGTTCGAGATCGGGCGCTGCTACCGGCGCGATGCCGCCGTCGCGGACGGCCCGCTCGCCGTGCAGGGCATTGCGCAGCCGCTGCGCGTCGGAGGCGCGGCGTTCGGCACGGCGGTTGAAGAGCAATGGGGACATCCGGCGCGCGGCGTGGACTTTTTCGACGTCAAGGCGGATGTCGAAGCCCTGTGCTGGCCGCGCCTCGCGCGCTTCGAGGCGGCGACGCATCCGGCGTTGCACCCGGGGCGCGCGGCTCGCGTGCTGCTCGACGGCGTGCCCATCGGCTGGGTGGGCGAGTTGCACCCCCGCTGGCAGCAGAAATACGAGCTGCCGCTGCCCGTGCAGCTGTTCGAGCTCGACGCCGAGGCGCTTGCGCAGGTTCCGCTGCCTCGGCCGCAGGAGCCGTCGCGGTTTCCCGGCGTCGTGAGGGACATCGCCGTGACGGTGGGCACCGAGGTCACCGTGCAGGCATTCCTGGATGCCGCAGAAGGTGGCAAACCGGCCATCGTGCAGGACATCCGCCTGTTCGATCTTTACCAGGGTTCCAGCCTCCCGGAAGGCCGAAAAAGCCTTGCTTTTCGGGTAGTTATGCAACATACTGAACGCACACTGACGGATGCCGAGGCGGACTCCGCGCGTGATGCGTTGGTGTCGCTGTGGGGGCAGCGGCTCGGCGCGAGCCTCCGTTCATAGAATAGGAATCCAGGGAGCTGTCATGACGTTGACCAAGGCCGAGCTGGCCGACCTGCTATTCGAAAAGGTCGGCCTGAACAAGCGCGAGGCCAAGGACATGGTGGAGGCGTTCTTCGAGGAAATTCGCGGCGCCTTGGAGCGCGGCGAGAGCGTCAAGCTCTCCGGCTTCGGCAATTTCCAGCTGCGTGACAAGCCCCAGCGGCCCGGCCGCAACCCGAAGACCGGCGAAGAGATTCCGATCAGCGCCCGCCGCGTCGTCACCTTTCACGCCAGCCAAAAGCTGAAGGCGCTGGTGGAGAAGTCGCGCCATGGAGCCCAGCCGGAAGCGAACTGATCTGCCGCCGATCCCGGCCAAGCGCTACTTCACCATCGGTGAGGTGAGCGAGCTGTGCGGGGTCAAGCCGCACGTCCTGCGTTACTGGGAGCAGGAATTCACGCAGCTCAAGCCGGTCAAGCGCAGGGGCAATCGCCGCTATTACCAGCATCACGAAGTCCTGCTGATCCGGCGAATTCGCGAACTGCTCTACGAAGAGGGGTTCACGATCAGCGGCGCGCGCAATCGTCTCGACCACGCGACGCATTCGGCTGGGGAGCGCGCGCCGCGCGCCCCGCGGCCGCGCGAGGACGTGCCGGGCATCGATCTCGGCGCGGTGAAGCGCGAGCTTCGCGAGGTGCTCGACGCGCTGCGCTGAATGGCGCGCCGCACCGACCTGTTAGAATTCGCCGTCTCGGGGCGTAGCGCAGCCTGGTAGCGTACCTGCATGGGGTGCAGGTGGTCGCGAGTTCAAATCTCGCCGCCCCGACCAATTCCATCGAGCGGCTCGCGCAACGTGCTCTCGCCAACCTCCGCAGCAGCCACGTCGTGGCAGGGTGTTCTGGTCGCCGTGCACGTCGCAGACGCGGCGGCGCAGGCGATGCGCGCGCTTGCGGATGCCAGCCTGGTCGCTGGCGTCGGCATTCCCGGAGACCGCTATGCCGAAAGGCGCGGCACCTATTCCGCCCGACATCACATCGACCGGCAGGTCACGCTCATCGAGGCGGAGACGCTGGAGGCGCTGGCGCGTGACCACGGCGTGCCGCTCGCGCCCCATGAGCATCGACGCAATCTGACGACGCGCGGCGTTGCGCTCAATCATCTGGTGGGCCGCTACTTCCGCGTCGGCGAATGCCTGCTCTACGGCGGCCGCCTCAACGTCCCCTGCCGCTATCTCGAGGACCTGCTCGGCCGCAAGGTTTTCAAGCCGCTGATCAATCGGTCGGGTCTCAACGCGCGGGTCGTGGTGGGCGGCCGATTGCGCGTCGGCGACCGGATCGCGCCGGCGGAAGTCGCCGAGATCGATCCCGCGTTGCGCGCGGCAAACGAATCGCACGCACTGGAACCGCCGCCGGAGGTCTGGTAGCGCCCGGCCGGGGGGGCGCGGCGATCCGCTGGGCGCCTGAACCAACGGCGTGCCGAGGCGCGAGACAACCGCTGGTGTTGCGCCGCAAAAGAGCTAAACTCCCGTTTCGAAAAGAAGATTATGGAGATTTTGCGCACTGCCATGAACGACCCGATCGCTGCGCCGCTCGCCGCACCCGAATTGTCCGAGTTCATCGAGAACCGGACGTACGACGAAATCCAGGTGGGGGATGTCTCGGTCCTGACGCGCACCCTGCGCCCGGAGGACATCCAGCTCTTCGCCATCATGTCGGGGGACGTCAATCCCGCGCACGTAGACCCCGAATATGCGCGCTCGTCGCTGTTTCACGAGGTCATCGCGCACGGCATGTGGGGCGGCNNATTTCCACGGTGCTCGGCACCGAGTTTCCCGGACCGGGGACGATCTACATCAGCCAGACGCTCAAGTTCTCGCGCCCGGTCAAGGTCGGCGACACGATCACGATCACGGTGACGTGCACGCAGAAGTTCGATCACAACAAACACATCGTGTTCGACTGCGTGTGCACGAACCAGGACGGCCTCAAGGTCATCCGCGGCGAGGCGGAAGTGCTCGCGCCGACGGAGAAGATCAAGCGTGCGCGCGTCGCCATGCCCGAGATCACGATTTCGGATCGCGATGCGCGCTACCGGCGGCTGTTCGCCCGAGCGCAGGGCCTGAAGCCCGTGAAGGCGGCGTTCGTGCATCCCTGCGACGTCAACTCGCTGCAGGCGGCGTTTTCGGTGCGCGACACGGGATTCCTCGTGCCGGTGCTCATCGGACCCGAGGCGCGCCTGCGCGCCCTGATCGAGCAGCACAAGCTCAAGCTCGGCTCGACGCGCATCATCAACGTGCCGCACAGCCACGCGGCCGCGGCGCGCGCCGTCGAACTGGCGCGCAATGATGAGGTGGAGGCCCTGGTGCAGGGCAGCCTGACGACCGAGGAGCTGCTGCGCGCGGTCATCGCGCCGCAGGGCCTGCGCACGGCGCGCCGTCTGTCGCACGCGCTGTACATCGACGTGCCGATGCACCCGCGCCCGCTGATCATCACGGACATGATGGTGAACATCGAGCCGACGCTGGAGCACAAGGTGGACATCGTGCAGAACGCGATCGACTTCGCACATCTCATGGGAGTGCCGGAGCCGAAGGTGGCGGCGCTGGCCGCGATCGAGACCGTGACGCCGCGCATGCGCGCGACGCTCGATGCGGCGGCGCTGTGCAAGATGGCGGACCGGGGGCAGATCGTCGGCGGCCTGCTCGACGGGCCGCTGGGATTCGACAACGCGGTGTCGCTCATGGCGGCGCGCGCGGCGGGCCTGAAATCCGCGATCGCCGGGTATGCCGACGTGCTGCTCGCGCCGGATCTGGAGTCGGGCAACATGCTGGCGAAGCAGCTCGAGCATCTTTCGGATGCTATTTCCGGCGGCGTCGTGCTCGGCGGCCATGTGCCGATCGTGCTGTCGAACCGGGGCGACTCGGTGGAAAGCCGCATCGCGTCCTGCGTGCTGGCGCTGATCGTCGCCAATCAGTACCGGGCGCGGCGCCTCGCGTAGCCGACGTCCGGACGACGTGCAGCACGCGCATCGGCAGGCGCTCGACCGGCTCCGGGCCGGCGACTGGCGGGGCGCGCATCAGATCGTGCAGTCGCTCGACGACGCGCTGGCCTGCCGCATCCATGCGCTGTGCCACCGGCTCGAGGGCGATCTCGAGAACGCGCGCTACTGGTACGGCCGGGCCCGACGGCCCTTCCCGGAAAACCTCCCGGCGGCGGAGGAACTGGCCGCACTCGAAAGGGGTGATTGACGATGTGGGTTGCGGAACATTTTGCCTTCGGCGTGCCGGAAAAGGCGGTGCGCCTGGTCGAACAGCCGGATCCCGGCGAGCCGGGTCCCGGAGAGGTGATCATCGACGCCGAATACGCGCCGATCAATCCTGCCGATCTGCTCAATTTCGAGGGCCGCTACGGCGCGACGCCACCGAAGCTGCCGCAGACCCCCGGTGCCGAAGGTGTCGGGCGGATCACGCATTGCGGCGAGGGCGTCGCCCACGTGAAGCCTGGCGATCGGGTGCTGCTGCCGGGTCCCGGCACGTGGCGCGCGCGCATCAAGGCGCCCGCCCGCTCGGTATTCGCGTTGCCCGAGGCAGCGGATCCTCAACAGATGGCCATGTTGCGCGTCAACCCGGCCACGGCGCATCTCATGCTGCGCGATTTCGTCCCCCCGGAGGCCGGAA
>DKBI01000249.1 GCA_002451175.1 Betaproteobacteria bacterium UBA6904 | reverse complement strand
GCGGCGCTCGTCGGCCTCGCGATTCTCCACCTGCGCGGCGCGTACTTCGCGGTGCTCACGTTCGGCCTCGGCGAGCTCGTGCGCCATGCGATCACCTACTACGAGAAGACCTACGCGCATACCGTGGGCCGCGTGATCGCCGACCCGCCCGAGTCGCTGACGGTGTACCTCACGGTGCTCCTGGTTGCTGCGCTGGCCGTTGCGACGGCGGCGATCGTGCGCGCCAGCCGGCTGGGCCTCGCGCTCGCCGGCATCGGGGCCGACGAGGAGCGCGCGCAGACGCTCGGCGTCGACACGCGCGCGGCGAAGGTCGCCGGCTTCGCGCTCGCCGCGTTCTTCGCCGGCGCGCTCGGCGCGGCGGTGGCCGTGCGCTGGACCTACATCGAGCCCGCCTCGGTGTTCAACCCGTTCATCGGTTTTCAGACCGTGCTGATCGCCATGGTGGGCGGCGCGCAGACGCTCATCGGGCCGCTGGTCTCCGCGGTGGTGTTCAGCCTGCTGACCGAGGTGCTGCGGCTGCAGTTCCCGTACGTCTTCCTCATGATCCTCGGCGCGCTGCTCATCCTCCTCGTGCTCTACCTGCCGGGCGGATTCGCGTCGCTGTTCACGCGCTGGAGAAAAGTCCGTGCGTGAGCCGGTGCTCTNNACGACGTTCTTCCACACGCTCTCGGGCGTGCTGGCGCCCAACGCCGGCACGCTGCAGATCGGCGGCGACGACCTCACGGGGCGGCGGCCCCACGATTTCGCGATGCACGGCGTGGCGCGCACCTTTCAGACGCCGCGCGTCTTTCGCGACATGAGCGCGGAGGACAACGTGCGCTTCGGCCTGGAGTTCGCCGGCCGGCGCCGCAGGCATGAGCACGACGCGTTCGACGATGCGGGGGCGATCCTCGGCTTTCTCGGTCTCGAAGCGGTGGCGGCGCTGCCGGCGGGCGGCCTGACGCCCTCGCGGCAGCGGCTGCTCGAGATCGGCATGGCGCTCGGCGCGCGCCCGCGCGTGCTGCTCCTCGACGAGGTCGCCGCGGGCCTCACCCACGCCGAGGTCGAAGCGACCGCGCAGCTCATCCGGCGCGTGCGCGACGAGCTCGGACTGGCGGTGATCTGGATCGAGCACGCGGTGCGCGTGCTGATGAACTACGTCGAGCGGGTGGCCGTGCTGCACCAGGGGCGCAAGATTGCCGACGGCGACCCGCGCGCAGTCGCCAGGGACCCGGCCGTGGTCGAGGCCTACCTCGGCGAGGAGGGCGCGTGAGCGACGCGGCCCCTCGCGCCAGCCTGACGGTGCGCGGCCTGTGCGCCGGGTACGGCGGCATCCGCGTCCTGGAGAACGTGGATCTCGAAGCCCCCGCGGGCGAGCTGACGGTCATCGTCGGCGCCAACGGCGCGGGCAAGACGACGCTCCTCAAGGCGCTCTCCGGCCTCGTCCCGCGCTCGGGAGAAGTCCTCTTCGATGGCGCGCCGCTGCCCGAGTCGCCGGCGGCGATCGTCGCCCGGGGCCTCGCGCAGGTGCCCGAGGGGCGGCAGCTCTTCCCGCAGATGAGCGTGCGCGAGAACCTCGAGCTCGGCGCCTACCTGCTGGGGCGCGCCGAGCGCGCTGAGCGCCTCGCGGGCGTCTTCGAGGTCTTCCCGCGGCTGGCGGAGCGTCGCGAGCAATTGGCCGGTACCATGTCGGGCGGNNATTCGCGACGAGGGCGTCGGCGTGCTGCTGGTCGAGCAAAACGTCGCCAAGGCGATGGCGATCGCCGACGGCGCCTACGTGATGGAGCGCGGCGCGATCGTGATGCGCGGCTCGGCGGCGCGCCTGCTGCGCTCCGAGCGGCTGCGCGAAGCATATCTGGGCACCGAGATCGTGCCCGGGACCCTGACCTGGAAAGGAGGCTTGTTCATGACCAACCCACAGACCACGGCGGTGACGATCGCGGCGGAGAACGCCTGGAAGGGCAAGATCTTCACCGGGCGCTGGCAGATGGCCAAGGGCGGCGCGCGCGAAATCTTCGAGCCGGCGACCGGCAAGGTGCTGACCGAAGTCGGCATGGCGGATGCGGAGGACGTGCGCGATGCCGCAGCGGCGGCCGCCGCCGCGCAGCCCGCATGGGCCAACACGCCCGCCGACCAGCGCGCCGCGGTGCTGCGCCGCGCGGCGCAGCTGCTCGAAGCGCACGCCGATTCGCTGCGCCCGTGGATCGTGCGCGAAACGGGCTCGATCCCGCCGAAGGCGGACTTCGAGCTGCACATGGTGATCGGCATCCTGCTCGAGGCTGCGTCGATCGCCACGCAGCCCCCGGGCATGATGCTGCCCTCGGGCGCCAAGCGCATGAGCTTCGCGCGGCGCGTGCCGCACGGCGTCGTGGGCGTGATCTCGCCGTTCAACGCGCCGCTGATCCTGTCGAGCCGCGCGGTCGCCCCGGCGCTCGCCCTCGGCAACGCGGTCGTGCTGAAGCCCGACCCCAACACGCCGGTCACCGGCGGCTTCATGCTTGCGCGCCTGTTCGAATCGGCGGGATTGCCCGCGGGCCTGCTGCAGGTGCTGCCGGGTGACGCGGCGGCCGGCGAGGCGATGATCGAGGACCCGAACATCGCGATGATCTCGTTCACCGGATCCACCGCCGCGGGGCGGCGCGTCGGCGAGCTGGCCAGCCGGCATCTCAAGCGCGTGACGCTGGAGCTCGGCGGCAAGAACTCGACCATCGTGCTCGACGATGCCGATCTNNCTGGTGGCGAAGGCGAAGAACCTCCCCGTGGGCGATCCAAGCGCGGGCCCGTGCGCGCTCGGGCCGATCATCAGCGCGCGCCAGATCGAGCGCATCGACGGCATCGTCAAGGATGCGGTGGCGAAAGGCGCAGTGCTGCGCGCCGGCGGATCCTACGACCGGCTCTTCTACCACCCGACGGTGCTCGAGAACGTCACGCCGCAGATGCGCGTGTACACCGAGGAGGTGTTCGGGCCGGTGCTCGCGGTCATTCCCTTCGACACCGACGAGGAAGCGATCGCCCTCAGCAACGCGACCGAATACGGCCTGTCGACCGGCGTGATTACGCAATCGGTCGAGCGCGCCATGAACTTCACCGCGAAACTGAAGACCGGCATCATTCACGTCAACGACCAGACGGTGGCCGACGAGCCGTGGGTGCCCTTTGGCGGGCGCGGCGCCTCGGGCAATGGCGGGCGCCACGGCGGCGTCGCCAACTGGGAGGAGTTCACCCAGTGGCAATGGGTCACGATCCAGGACCGCGCGACGCCGTACCCGTTTTGACCCGCTGCCGCCGCGCCTTCGGCCTGCTGCGCGCGGCGGGGTTGGCGGCATTTGTCTGTCCCGCCGCGGCGCAAGTGCCGCCGGCGCCGGAGGTGCCGCCGGTCGAGGCGAGCACGCCGCGCGGGTCGGTCCCGCGCATCGAGGTCCAGGGCGTCAACACGGACGCCGAACTGCGGCGCAACGCGATCGCCGGCAAGATCGTCATCGGCCGGGAGGAGATCGAGCGCTTCGGCGACAGCACCGTGGGCGAGGTGCTGCGTCGGCTGCCCAGCATGACGCTGGGCGGCCGGCCCGGGCGCGGTGGCGAGATCCGCATGCGCGGCATGGGCGGAGGCTTCACGCAGATCCTCATCAACGGCGAACGCATGCCCGCGGGCCTGGCGCTCGATTCGCTCACGCCCGACCAGATCGAGCGCATCGAGCTGATGCGCGCCCCGACCGCCGAGTACGGCGCGCGCGCAATTGCGGGCACGATCAACATCGTGCTGCGCGAGCCGCTGCAGCGCCGCCTGAACGANNCGTGGACGCGGCGACCGGCGCGGTACTCCTCGACCAGGAGGAGACCGGCGCGAGCTTCGACCAGCGCGACCGCGTGCAGCTCGTCGGTCGGCTGCAGTGGCGGCAGGCGCCGGGCGAGTTCCTCATGCTGACGCCGTTCATCGTGGCCTCCGAGAGCCGCACCGATGCCACGCGGCAGCTCGCGCAGAGCGTCGGTGCCGTGCCGCCGGCCTACGCGAGTTCGGTCACGGGGTCGGATTCGAGCTTCGGGCTGCTGCGGCTGAACGCGCAGCAGCAGAGCCGGCTCGGACCCGACGCGCGCCTGGAGCTGCGCGGCGCGCTGAGCGCATCGAACTGGAAGAACCGCAGTCTGCGGCAGGAATTCGACGCGGCGCAGGCGCTCACGCGCACCCTCGAGGAACGCACCGACAACGACGACCGCACCTGGACGCTCGGCGTGAAGCTCTCGCGCACGCTCGCGCAGGAGCACAACGTGGTCATCGGCGCGGAGCTCGAATCGACGACGCGCCGGCAGGACCGCGCGACGCTGCAGAACGGCGTGCCGCTGCTGGTCGACCTGGGCGATGCGTTCGGCGCGCGCGTGCGGCGCGCCGCGGCCTATGGGCAGGACGAATGGAACCTGACGAAGACCTGGTCCGCGCACGCCGGCCTGCGCGTCGAGGCGATCGGCACGCGCAGCGACGCCGCCGGGTCCTCGGTGAGCAACACGAGCCGCGTTTGGACGCCGCTCCTGCATTCGGTCTGGCGGCTCGACGACAAGCGCCGCGACCAGATCCGGGCGAGCCTCACGCGTAGCTACCGCGCGCCCGCGCTGCAGGATCTCATCGCGCGGCCGGTGATCAACGCGCGTTACGCACCGCCCGGGGGCAACGTCGCGACCAGTCCGGACCGCGTCGGCAACGCGGACCTGCGCCCCGAGCTCGCGCGCGGCGTCGAAGTCGCCTACGAGAAGTACCTGCCGGAGGGCGGCGTGCTGAGCGCGAATCTCTTTCATCGGCGCATCACGGACCTCATCCGCAACGTCACGGAACTCGAGACCGTGCCCTGGGCGAACGTGCCGCGCTGGGTGCAGCGCCCGCAGAACCTGGAGGGCGCGCGCGTTACCGGGCTCGAGCTGGAGGCGAAGCTGCGGCTCGACGAGCTGGTCGCGCAGGCGCCGCAGGTGTCGCTGCGCGGCAACCTGAGCGTGTTCCGCTCGCAGGTCGAGGGCGTGCCGGGGCCGGACAACCGCATCGACCAGCAGCCCAAGGGCACGGCCAACCTCGGCGCGGATTACCGCCTGCGCAGCGCGCCTTGGCGGGTGGGCGGCAGCGTCAACTGGGTGCCCGCCTATCGCCTGCAGAGCACCGCGACGCAGAGCAGCGTGACGAGCGCAAAGCGCGTCGTGGATCTCTACGGGCTCTGGACGGTGGACAGCACCACGCAGGTGCGCTTCAGCGGCAGCAACGTCCTCGCGCGTGATTATGACAATGCGAGCGCGATCGTCGCCGGCAGCACCATCCAGAGCGTGGAGAACACCGGCCCCACGCGCACGCAGTGGTCGGTGCGGCTCGAGATGAAGCTCTGAACCCCGCCGCGGAGGCGTTCAGCCGAGGAGCACCAGCAGCCAGACCGCGCCGAGCGTGACGAGCGAGAGCATCACGGCGGCGCTGCCGAGATCCTTCGCGGTGCCCGCGAGCGGGTGGCGCTCGGTGGAGATGCGGTCCACCGCGGACTCGATTGCGCTGTTCAGGAGCTCGACCACCAGCACCAGCAGCACGCTGCCGACGAGCAGCGCACGTTCGCTGCCGCTCCGGCCCAGGTAGAGGCCGAGCGGCACGAGGACGACGGCGAGCATCAGCTCCTGGCGAAATGCGGCTTCCTGCCGCACGGCGGCGGCCAGTCCCGCCAGCGAATAGCGCGCGGCGTTGACGATGCGCCGCAGTCCGGTGGCGCCTTTCGGGGGACTGTCCATCGCGTCTCCAATGTAGCACGGGCGCCCGGCGGCACTGCACGCGGTGGACGGGGCGGCCAAGGACCGTGCGGCGCGCGCCGTAAACAAACCGTAACAATCGGCGCCTACACTGCGAGGCGCACAACAACCGGGAGAGACGCAGCCATGTTTGGATTTACACGCAACCGCGCGCTGGCCGTTGCCGGCGCGCTGTTCTGGATGTTGAACGGTGCGGCCTCGGCGGCGGAGATCACCGGCGCCGGCGCGACGTTTCCCTATCCGATCTACGCCAAGTGGGCCGACGCCTACAAGAAGGCCGCGGGGGTGAGCGTCAACTACCAGTCGATCGGGTCGGGCGGCGGCATCAAGCAGATCACGGCGAAGACGGTGGATTTCGGCGCCTCCGACGCGCCCATGAAGGCGGAGGATCTCGAGCGGCAGGGACTGATCCAGTTTCCGGCGATCATGGGCGGGGTGGTGCCCGTCTACAACGTCAAGGGGCTCGGCGCCGGCGAGATCCGGCTGAGCGGCGCGCTGCTCGCCGACATCTACCTGGGCAAGGTGAAGAAGTGGAACGACGCGGCGCTCGCCGCGCTCAACCCGGGCGCGAAGCTGCCCGACAAGGCGATTTCGGTGGTGCACCGCTCGGACGGCTCGGGCACCACGTTCCTGTTCTCGAACTACCTCGCCAAGGTCAGCGCGGACTGGAAGTCGCAGGTCGGCGAGGGCACTGCGGTGAAATGGCCGACCGGCGTGGGTGGCAAGGGCAACGAGGGCGTGGCGAACTATGTCGCGCGCATCGACGGTTCGATCGGCTATGTGGAGTACGCCTTCGCGAAGCAGAACCGGCTCGCGCACGCCCTGCTGCAGAACCGCGACGGCCAGATGGTCGCGCCGAGCGACGACAGCTTCAAGCAGGCGGCGGCCGGCGCGGATTGGGCGAAGACCCCGGGCATGGGGGTCATCCTGACCGACCAGCGCGGCAAGGCGAGCTGGCCGATCACCGGCGCGTCGTTCATTCTCATGCACAAGACGCAAGGCAAGCCCGAGAACGGCCGGGAAGTGCTGAAATTCTTCGACTGGGCTTATCAGAACGGGCAACCGATGGCCGGCGAGCTCGATTACGTGCCGATGCCCGACCCCGTCGTGAAACTGATCCAGTCGGTCTGGCGAGCGCAAATCAAGGATACTTCCGGCAAGCCCGTATACTGAGCCGACCGCATCCCGGCGCTGCGCGCGTCCCCCCATGAGTGCTGCCCAGGCGAATCGGCGCATCCAGTTCGCGCCCTGGAAGGACGTGGCGTTCGAGTGGCTGACGCGCGCCTTCGCGCTGCTCGTGTTCAGCCTGCTCGCGGCGATCCTCATCGCGCTCGTCATCGGCAGCCAGCCGACGCTGGCGAAATACGGGCCCGCCTTCGTTGCGTCCGCCGAGTGGGATCCCGTGCGCGAGGAATTCGGCGCCCTGGTGCCGATCTACGGCACGCTGATGACCTCCCTCATCGCGATGCTGATCGGCGTGCCGGCGAGTTTCGGCATCGCGCTGTTTCTCACCGAGCTGTCGCCGGCGTGGCTCAAGCGGCCGCTCGGCACGGCGATCGAGCTGCTGGCCGCGATTCCGTCGATCATCTACGGCATGTGGGGGCTGTTCGTCTTCGCGCCGCAGTTCCAGGCGCACGTGCAGCCCTGGCTGAGCGAGCGGTTGTCCGGCTGGCCCGTGATCGGCGCGCTGTTCGAGGGCCCGCCGATCGGCATCGGCATGCTGACCGCGGGGCTCATCCTCTCCATCATGGTGATCCCGTTCATCACCGCGGTGATGCGCGACGTGTTCGACCTCGTGCCGCCGATGCTCAAGGAGTCCGCCTACGGGCTCGGCGCGACGACCTGGGAGGTGGTGTGGCGCGTCGTCCTGCCCTACACCAAGGTGGGCGTGATCGGCGGCATCATGCTGGGGCTGGGGCGGGCGCTCGGCGAGACGATGGCGGTGACGTTCGTCATCGGCAACGCGCACCGGCTCTCCGCGTCGCTGCTCGCGCCCGGCAACAGCATTGCCTCCGCCCTCGCCAACGAATTCACCGAGGCCGTGGGGGACCTGTACTTCTCCGCGCTCATCGAGCTCGGCCTGATCCTGTTCCTCATCACCACGATCGTGCTTGCGCTGTCCAAGCTGCTGCTGTCGAGCCTGACGCGCGGCGAGGGGGCGCGCACGTGAGCGCCGTGCGCGCGACCAATCCCGTGTACCGGTGGCGCCGTCGCGTCAACGCGGCGCTGCTCGCGGTATCGGGATTCGCCCTCGCGTTCGGGCTGTTCTGGCTCGCCTGGATCCTGGGGACGCTGCTGCTCGAGGGCGGCGAAGCGCTGCTGCGCGCGACGCTGTACTACAAGATGACGCCGCCGCCCGGCGGCGACGGCGGCCTCGCCAACGCCATCGTCGGCAGTCTCATCATGGTCGGCGTCGGCACGCTGATCGGCACGCCGGTCGGCATCCTCGCGGGCACCTATCTCGCGGAGTACGGGCGGCGCAGCCGGTTCGCGGACGCCACGCGCTTTCTCAACGACGTGCTGCTGTCGGCGCCGTCGATCGTCATCGGCCTGTTCGTCTACTCCGTGTACGTCGCTCGCGTGAAGCACTTCTCCGGCTTTGCGGGCGCGCTGGCGCTCGCCCTGCTCGTCATCCCGGTCGTGGTGCGCACCACGGACGACATGCTGAAGCTCGTACCCAACAGCCTGCGCGAAGCGGCGGTGGCCCTCGGCTGCCCGACGTGGAAGATGGTGCTCTCCGTGGCCTATCGCGCCGCCCGCGCGGGGATCCTCACCGGCATTCTGCTGGCGGTGGCGCGCATCAGCGGCGAGACCGCGCCGCTGCTGTTCACCGCGCTCAACAACCAGTTCTGGTCCACGGCGCTCGACAAGCCGATGGCCAATCTGCCGGTGGTGATCTTCCAGTTCGCCATGAGCCCCTACGCCGACTGGCAGCGCCTCGCCTGGGGCGGCGCCGCGCTGATCACGCTGGCGGTGCTCGCGCTCAACATCCTCGCGCGCGCGCTCGTCCGCCGAACCGCCTGAGGACAGGATTGCCGATGACCGATTCCACCGACACCGCTGCGCGCCCGGCGCGGCCCACGCTGAAGACCGTGCTGCGCGACACGCCGGGCGGCGAGACCCCGGCGGCGGTCGCGGACCTGCCCCCGAAGCTGAAGATCCGCGACCTGAACTTCTACTACGGCGGGTTCCAGGCGCTGAAGAACATCACCATGGACATCGCCGAGCACCGCGTCACCGCGTTCATCGGCCCCTCGGGGTGCGGGAAGTCCACGCTGCTGCGGACGTTCAATCGCATGTACTCGCTGTACCCGGAGCAGCGCGCCACGGGGGAAATCGTCATGGGCGGCGAGAACCTCGTGACGACCCGCCAGGACGTCTCGCTGATCCGCGCCCGGATTGGCATGGTGTTCCAGAAGCCGACGCCGTTCCCGATGTCCATCTACGACAACATCGCGTTCGGCGTGCGGCTCTTCGAGCGCCTCAGCCGCCGCGAGATGGACGATCGCGTCGAGCAGGCGCTGACGCGCGCGGCGCTCTGGACCGAGGTCAAGGACAAGCTCGCGCAGAGCGGCCAGAGCCTGTCCGGCGGCCAGCAGCAGCGGCTNNCAGCAGGCGGCGCGCGTCTCGGATTTCACGGCCTACATGTACCTGGGCGAGCTGATCGAGTACGACGCCACGGACACGCTGTTCATCAAGCCGAGGAAGACGCAGACGGAAGACTACATCACCGGGCGTTTCGGTTAGGAGGGGCCATGGGCATGACCGAGCACATTTCCAAGCAGTTCGAGACCGACCTGGAGACGACGCGCACGCGCGTCCTGCAGATGGGCGGCCTGGTCGAGGAGCAGATCCTCGGCGCCATCGACGCGCTCACGGGGGGCGACGCCGTGCTCGCCGACCAGGTGATCGAGAACGACGCGCGCGTCAACGGCTTCGAGGTCGCCATCGACGGCGCCTGCAACCACATCGTCGTCAAGCGCCAGCCGGCGGCGAGCGACCTGCGGCTCATCATGGCGATCGCCAAGATCGTCACCGACATCGAGCGCATCGGCGACGAGGCGAAGAAGGTCGCGCGCATGTCCAAGCGCCTGCACGAGCACGGCCCGCAGTACGCGCAGCGCTTCCCGGCGATCCGGCACGCCGCCGAGGTCGCGGTGAAGATGCTGCGGCAGGCGCTCGACGCGTTCGCGCGCCTCGATGCGGCGGGGGCGGCGGCCGTGCTCAAGGAAGACCACGAGATCGACGACGAATTCCGCGCCGTGCTGCGGCAGCTGATCACCTACATGATGGAGGATCCGCGCGCCATCTCGCCGGCGCTCGACACGATCTGGGTGGCGAAGGCGGTCGAGCGCATGGGCGACCACGCCAAGAACATCGCCGAGCAGGTGATCTACATCGTCCAGGGCACCGACGTGCGGCACACGTCCTTCGCGGACATCGAGCGGCAGGTCGGCGGCGGATAGGGCGCGGCCTCCGGCGATGCCCGTTTCCGTGCTGATCGTCGAGGACGAGCCCGCGATCCTCGAGCTGGTGGCGGTCAACCTGGAGCACGCCGGGTTCGCGCCGCTGCGCGCCGAAAGCGCCGAGCAGGCGCTGGCGCTGCTGCGCACGGCGCTTCCGGACGTCGCGCTCGTCGACTGGATGCTGCCGGGCCAGTCGGGGCTTGCGCTGGCGCGGCGGCTGCGCGCGGACGCGCGCACGCGCGAGCTGCCGATCATCTTCCTCACCGCCCGCAGCGAGGAAAGCGACAAGGTCGCCGCGCTCGACGCCGGCGCCGACGATTACGTCACGAAGCCCTTCTCGCCGCGCGAGCTGGTGGCGCGCATACGCGCGCTGCTGCGGCGGCGCGCGCCGCAGCTCGGCGGGCTGCCTGTCGAGGTCGCCGGCCTGCGGCTCGATCCGGCGGCGCACGAAGTGCGCGGCGGCGGCCGGCCGCTGGAGCTCAGCCCGACGGAATTCCGCCTGCTGCACTTCCTCATGACGCATGCGAACCGGGTGCACTCGCGGGCGAGGCTGCTCGACGCCGTGTGGGGCGCGGATGCGGCGCTGGAGGAGCGCACCGTGGACGTCCACGTCCGGCGGCTGCGGCAGGCGCTGTCCGCCACCGGCCACGAGGCGCTGCTGGAGACGGTGCGCGGCAGCGGCTACCGGCTGCGCGAGCCGGCGGCGCCGTGACCGCCGCCGCGGTCGCGCTGGGGATGCTGGCCGCGGTGCTCGGCATCGCGCTCTTCCTGCAGCGCCGCGAATTCGCCAAGCTGCGCCGCTGGGCGGCGCAGCCGCGGCTCACCGATCCGCCCGAGGCGCAAGGCCGCTGGGGCGAGGTGTTCAACCTGCTGCACCGGCACCGCCGCGCCACGCTGCGGCGCCGGCGGCAGCTCGCGCGCCTGATCGTGCGCTCGCGGCGCGCGGCGCAGGCCCTGCCGTACGGCGTCGCCGTGCTCGACTCGGAATTCCGCCTGGACTGGTGCAATGCGTCGGCGCGCGAGCACCTCGGCCTGGACCCCGAGCGCGATCGCGACGCGCCCATCGTCCGCTTCGTGCGCTACCCGGCGTTTGCCGCGTACCTCGAGGCGCGCGAATTCGCGGAGCCGCTGCGCCTGCAGGCGGGCGGGCCGCCGCCGCGCGCGCTGTCGCTGCAGATGGTGGCCTTCGACGAGGACGCCTGGCTGCTGCTGTCGCAGGACGTGACGCGCGCCGAGCAGGTCGAGGCGATGCGGCGCGATTTCGTCGCCAACGTCTCGCACGAGCTGCGCACGCCGCTCACCGTGCTCTCGGGCTTCCTGGAGACGGTTCAGGACCTGGATCTCGAGCCGCAGCGCGTGCGCGACTACGTCGGGCTGATGGCGCCGCAGGCCGAGCGCATGCGCCGCATCATCGACGACCTGCTCGCGCTCTCGGCGCTCGAGCACGCGCCGCCGCCCGCCGACGAGCGCATCGCGATGCGCGCGCTGCTCGAGCGGCTGCGCGCGNNACCGGGATCGGCATCGCCGCCGAGCACCTGCCGCGCCTCACCGAGCGCTTCTACCGCGTGGATCGCGGGCGCTCGCGCGCCGCGGGCGGCACCGGGCTCGGGCTGGCGATCGTCAAGCACGCGCTCGCCCGCCACCAGGCGACGCTCACCGTCGAGAGCGCGCCCGGCAAGGGCAGCACCTTCCGCGTGCGCTTCCCGGCCGCGCGGCGGCTGCCCGCGGCTCAGAACGTGCCGGGGTAGGCGCCGCCGTCCAGGAGCAGGTTCTGCCCGGTGATGAAGCCGGCGTGCGCGCTGCACAGGAACGCGCAGGCCGCGCCGAACTCCTCGATCGTGCCGAAGCGCCTGGCGGGGTTGCCTTCCCTGCGGGCGCGGGCGAGCTCTTCGGGCGTCTTGCCGAGCTTCTTGGCGTTGAACGCGAAATTCGAGCGCAGCCGATCGGTGTCGAACGGTCCGGGCAGCAGGTTGTTGATGGTGACGTTGTGCTGCACGGTCTGGCGCGCAATGCCGGCGACGAATCCCGAAAGCCCCGTGCGCGCGCCGTTCGACAGCCCGAGTTCCGGGATCGGCATCTTCACCGCGCCGGAAGTGATGTTGACGATGCGGCCGAACTTGCGCGCGATCATGCCGTCCACGGTCGCCTTCATGAGTTCGATCGGTGCGAGCATGTTCGCGTCGACCGCCTTGATCCAGTCCTCGCGCGTCCAGTTGCGAAAGTCGCCCGGCGGCGGGCCGCCGGCGTTGTTGACGAGGATGTCGGGGCTCGGGCAGGGCGCAAGCGCCGCGGCGCGGCCCTCGGGCGTCGTGATGTCGCCGGCGACCGCAGTGACCTTGACGCCCGTCGCGCGGCGGATCTCCTCCGCCGTCGCCTCCAGCGCCTCGCGGCCGCGCGCCGTGATCACCACGTCCACGCCTTCGCGCGCCAGCGCCATGGCGCAGCCCTTGCCGAGTCCCTTCGATGCCGCGCACACGAGCGCGGTCTTGCCGCGAATGCCGAAGTCCATTCAATGCCTCCGAGGTTTGAGCGAAACGAGCAGCACGCCGCCGATGACCAGCGCGGCGCCGAAGACCTGCAGCGGCGCGAGCGCCGCGTCGAGCAGCGCGACGTCGGCGAGCACCGTGGTGACGGGCCCGAGCGCGCCGATCAGCGCGAAGTGGTTGGCGCCGATGCGTTTCAGCGCTTCCGCGACGAGGAACACCGGCAGCACGGTGCACGCTGTGGCGAGCAGGACCGCGTAGCCCCACACCGCCCCGGGCAGCTCGAGCGCGGCGCGGGATTCGAGGAGCGCGAACTGCGCGACCGCCGGCAGCGTCGAAATGATCATCGTGTAGGCGGTGAAGCGCGCCGACCCGACCCGCTGCACGAGCTGGCTGCCGGTCACGAGATAGACCGCGTAGCACATCGCGGAGGCGAAGATGAGCAGCGCGCCGAACAGGAACAGCCGGCCATCGGGCGTTGCGCCGACCTGGTGCGAGACGACGAACGCGATGCCGGCGTAGGTCAGCGCGAGCGCGGCGAGATCGCGCCGCGACGGGCGCCTGGCGAGGAACAGCGCACTCAGCAGCACGACCAGCGTCGGGTAGAGGAACATGATCAGCCGGCCGAGGCCGGCGGGCACGTACTGCAGGCCGAGGAAATCCAGCAGGCTCGCGAGGTAGTAGCCGAGGAAGCCGAGCGCGGCGAGCCCCGCCCAGTCGCGCGCGGCGATCGGCGCGGCGCGGCGGAACCACCAGGCCATGCCGAGGAAGAACGGCAGCGCGATCACCATCCGCAGGAACAGCAGCGTCGTCGCGCTCACCGCGTGCCCCGCCTCCGCGGTCGCGCCGTAGGCGAGCTTGATCAGCACCGGGCGGAAGGCGAACGCGACAGTGCCCGTCAGGGCGAACACGATGCCCCAGCCCCGACTGCCGAGGCTCAACGCCGCCCGCCGCCGCCGAAGATCGAGCCGAGCACGCCGCGGATGATTTCGCGGCCGACCTGCGATCCCATCGTGCGCACCGCGCTCTTCGCGAGTGTCTGCACGAGGCCGTCGTGCTGCCCGCCGCGCGGGCCGGTGCGCCCGAAGAGCACGTCCGAGAGCACGTTTCCGCCGGCAGCCGCAGGCTGTCCCGCCCGGGCCGGCGCCTGCGGCGCGGCGCCGCCGGCCTGGCGGTCCTCGGTGCGGCCCTTGAGCTTCTCGTAGGCGGACTCGCGGTCCACGGCCTTCTCGTAGTGCCCCGCGATCGCCGAGCCCGCGATGATCCTGCGGCGCTCCTCCGGCGCGATCGGGCCGAGCTGGCTGCCGGGCGGCACGACGAACGCGCGCTCGGTGACGTTCGG
>DKBI01000111.1 GCA_002451175.1 Betaproteobacteria bacterium UBA6904 | reverse complement strand
CGTCGTCGACAACGCCTCGGCCGATGGCTCGGCCGAAATGGTGGCGGCCGAGTTCCCCCGGGTACGGCTCGTGCGCAGCGCGGTCAATCTTGGCTTCGCCGCCGGCAACAACCGCGGCTTTGCGCTGGCCCGCGGCCGCTATGTGGTGCTGCTCAACCCCGATGCCTTCCTCGGCAGCGGCGCCCTGTCGCGGGCGCTGGCGCACATGGAACGCTCGCCGCGCGTCGGCATCGCCGGCGGCCGCCTGCAGGATCCGGCAGGCCGACTGCAGCCCTCCGGACGCCTGTTCCCGTCGCTGCTGAACGAAATGACGGTGATCTCGGGACTGGCCGCCCGCTACCCCCGCTCGCGCCTGTTCGGCCGGTTCGACCGCACCTGGGCCGACCCGGGCAACGCGGCCCAGGTCGACTGGGTGCCCGGTGCCTTCACGATCATCCGCGGCCGCGCGCTCGGCGAGACGGGCGGCTTCGACGAGCGCTTCTTCCTCTACTACGAGGAGGTCGACCTGTGCCGGCGCATGGCGCAGGCGGGCTACGAGGTCTGGTACTGGCCCGACGTCGTCGTCACCCATATCGGCGGCGCCTCGTCGAAGACGGTGAAGGCGCACGAGTTCTCCTCCGCCGGCTCGCAGCTGACGCTGTGGCGGCTGCGCAGCGCGCTGCTGTACTACCGCAAGCATCACGGCTGGCTCGGCACGCTGTCGATCGCGGCGCTCGAGTGGCTGTGGCACGCAGTGCGCGCAGCGAAGAACTTCTGGACCGAAGCCGCGCGCGCCAAGCGCGAGGAATCCATCGCGCTGGTCGGCCTCATGGGCCGCGCCTGGCGCGAAACCGCCGCCGGCAGCATCTCGCCGCCGCGCCCCTGGTAAGGAGCGCAGAACCATGCTCTGGCAGGACATGCCTTCCGAAGCACTGCGTCGAATCCGCTCGGCGCGCGCCGGCCAGGCCGGCGCGACTCCGGACACGGGCGGCTTCCCGGATCGTCAGGTGCTCAACATTCTCGGCGCGCTGCAGCTGTTGAATCGCACGCTGCAACTCTATCCGGGCGCGGCCGCCCACCCACTGACGGTCCGCATCGCCGAACTCGACGCCGCGCAGCGCCGGCTGCAGCTGGCGCTTTCCAACCCCGCGAGCGATGTCGCTCCCGTCGCCGCGGACAGCGCGGCGAGCCTGGTCGGCGAATTGGGCAGCGTCCGGGTGCTCATGCCATGCCGGATCATCGGCGACACGCGCCTGGGCGATGGGGCGCGGATCGCCACCGAATTGCCGTGCGACGCGCTATACGTGCAGGTGCGCTGCAAGTCGCGTGTGCCCGTGCCGCCGGGCCTCGACGCCTGGCTGGAGCTGCCCGCGACCGGCGACTGCGGGCCGCGCCGCTTCCGCATCAGTGATCTGGGCGAAGACGGCGTGGGCTTCGTCGCGGAGACCGCATCCGCGGACGGGCCCACGGAACGGGAGTTTCTGGCGGACGCGGTCCTCCACCTGCCCGCCGGGCGGCTCATCGCGTCCTCAATCGAAGTCATGCACGTGCGGACTGCGCTGGGCGCAAGGCACGCCGGAGGCCGATTCCGGCTGCCCGGCGGGCGGGCACGCGCCTTGCTGAATCGATGGCTGGACCGGTGCCGCGCCGAGTGCGCGGCGCTCGTGCCTACTTCCGCGGCTCGTTGAGGCGCTCGATGCGGTAGCCGTAGCCGTACACGGGGTGGATCTGCCAGCCGTTCTCGGGTGCGATACGCAGTTTCTTGCGAACCCGGCTGACGTGCGTGTCGACGGTGCGCGTGTCCACGTTGGCGTTCTTGCCCCAGATCTTGTCGAGCAGGTGCACGCGCGACAGGAGCTTGCCGGGATGCTGAAACAGGTACGTCGCCAGCTCGAACTCCTTCTGCGTCAGGTCCACCGGCTCGCCGCCGACGCAGATCTCGCGGGCATCCTGGCGGATCTCGTAACTCCCCATGCGCAGCGTCGGCGCGCTCAAGGGCCGGCTGCGCCGGCTGAGCGCCTCGATCCGCGCCAGCAGCTCGAGCATCTTGGGCGGCTTGACGACGTAGTCGTCGGCGCCCTGCCGCAGCACCTTGACGATGTCCTCCTCGACGTCGCGCGAGGTGACGAAGATCACCGGGACGTCCCAGCCGAGGTTCTCGCGCACCCAGCGCAGGGCGATCTCGCCACTGCTGTCCGGCAGCACCCAGTCGAGGATGAGCAGGTCGTAGCGCGTGCGCTTCAGCGCCTCGATGAAGGCCTTGCCGCTGTCGTAGCAGTCGCAGGTGTGGTGCGCGGTGGTCAGCCAGACCTTGTAGAGCTCCTGCTGGATGCTTTCGTCTTCGAGGATGCCGATGTGCATGCGGTGTCGCCGGGATTTTCGGCGATATTACCGAAATGTCGCCGGGCGCGGCGCGCCCGGAGGCTCATCGTACAGCGGATGGAGGCGCGAGTCGGAATCGAACCGGCGTAGACGGCTTTGCAGGCCGCTGCATGACCACTCTGCCATCGCGCCCGTGACGGCTGGTGAAAAAAAGGGAAGTCGCGCGGACTTCCCCAGCGAATCTGGAGCGGGAAACGAGTCTCGAACTCGCGACCTCAACCTTGGCAAGGTTGCGCTCTACCAACTGAGCTATTCCCGCAAAATCTGGCCGCGGATTATACCTCATCCGCCCGCGGCGGGCAGCGCCCGGCGCAGGTAGTACAGCATCGAGATGACCGTGAGAACCGCGGCGACGTTGATGAGGATCGTGCCGAGCCAGAGGCAGGGCAGCACGCCGAAGAGGTCGTCCCGGTAGAGCAGCAGCGGGATGGCGACCATCTGGCTGATGGTCTTGACCTTGCCCACGGCGGCCACGGCGACGCTCTTCGCCCGCCCGAGCTGCGCCATCCACTCGCGCAGCGCCGAGANNTCCAGCCAGTCGGTGAGCGCGGCGACGACGAACATCGTGGTCGCGGCGACGTTCTGCGCCGTGTAGGAGAGCCACGTCTCCGGAAAGTAGAAGACGCCGACGATCAGCGGGATCAGCAGGATCCGCAGCCACGTCAGCAGGATCGGGATGTTGAGCGGCATCTCAGGTGTGCAGGTGGCGGTAGATCTTCTCGGCGAGCGCGCGGCTCATGCCACCGACCTGGGCGATCTCGTCCACCGCTGCCGACTGCACCCCGCGCAGCCCGCCGAAATGCGCGAGCAGCCGCTGGCGGCGCTTGGGGCCGATGCCGGGGATCTCCGTCAGCGTGGAGGCGGTGCGCGCCTTGCCGCGGCGCGCCCGGTGCCCGACGATGGCGAAGCGGTGCGCCTCGTCGCGGATCTGCTGGATCAGGTGCAGCCCGCCATGCTCGGGGGGCAGCTGCAGCGTGCGGGACTGCGCCTCGATGAGCAGCGTCTCCAGTCCGGGCTTGCGCTCCGGCCCCTTGGCCACGCCGGTGACCGCGACGTCGCTCAGCCCCAGCTCGTCGAGCGCCGCCTGCGCCGCGGCCACCTGCCCGCGGCCGCCGTCGATCAGGATGAGGTCGGGCAGCTTGCCGTCGTCCGCGGCCACGCGGCCGTAGCGGCGCGCGAGGGCCTGTCGCATGGCGGCGTAATCGTCGCCCGGCGTGATGTCCCGGAGGTTGAAGCGGCGGTATTCCCCTTTCTGCATCGCGCAGCGATCGTACACGACGCAGGACGCGACCGCAGCCTCGCCCATCGTGTGGCTGACGTCGAAGCACTCGATGCGCTGCGCGCTCTCGGGCAGCGCGAGCGCCTCGCGCAGCGCCGCGAGGCGCGCTTCCTGCGCGCCGCGCTCGCGGTTGCGCTGCGCCAGCGACAGGACGGCGTTCTGGCGCGCCATGTCGAGCCACACGGCGCGCTCGCCGTGCACCGGGGTCAGCACCTCCGCGCCCGCCACGTCGGCCTCCACCGGCTCGGCGACGAGGACCAGCCGCGGCGCCGGCTGCTCGACGTAGTGCTGCGCGAGGAACGCGGACAGGATTTCGGCGGCGGTCGCCGCGTCGGCGTGCGCCGGAAAGAAGCTGCGGTCGCCCACGTGACGGCCGCCGCGGATCATGACCAGATTCACGCAGGCGGCGCCGGCGTCGAGCGCGCAGCCCACGACATCCGCATCCACGCCGCGACGGGATTCCACGTACTGGCGCGCCTGCACGCGCGCCAGGGCGCGGATCTGGTCGCGCACCACCGCGGCCTCCTCGTAGCGCTGGGCGGCGGAGGCCGTCTTCATGCGCTCGTCGAGCAGCCGCAGGACGTCGTCCTCGCGGCCCTCGAGGAACAACGTCGCGCTCTTCACGTCCGCGGCATACGCCGCCGCGGCGATCTCGCCCGTGCACGGCGCGCTGCAGCGGCGGATCTGGTGCAGCAGGCAGGGGCGCGAGCGGTTCTCGAACACCGAATCCTCGCAGGTGCGCAGGCGGAACACGCGCTGCAGCAGCTGGATGCTCTCGCGCACCGCGTGCGCGTGCGGGAACGGCCCGAAATACCGGTTGCGCCGGTCGCGGGCGCCGCGGTGAAAGCCGAGGCGCGCAAAGCCGTGGCCCGTGACCATCAGGTACGGATACGACTTGTCGTCGCGGAAGAGGATGTTGTAGCGCGGCGCGAGGCTCTTGATGAGGTTGTTCTCGAGGAGCAGCGCCTCGTCCTCCGAGCGCGCGACGGTCACCGCCATCGCCGCGACCTGCGTGAGCATCATGGCGATGCGCGGGCTCTGCGCCCCGCGGCTGAAATACGAGCCGACGCGCTGTTTCAGGTCCTTCGCCTTGCCGACGTAGAGCGCCTCGCCCGCCGCGCCGAGCATGCGGTAGACGCCCGGCAGGCGGGGCAGTCCGGCGACGAAGGCGCGCGCATCGAACATCGTGGCGCATTATAAATCGTGTAAAATTTCGCCTCTTTTTCAGGGGCTTGCGGTCATGGCAAAAGTATCCGCGGTGGAAATCCGCGTCGGCAACCTGCTCGAGTGGGACAAGCGCGTCTGGCGCGTGCTGAAGTGCTATCACGTGCACGTCGGCGGGCGCGGCGGCGCGTTCATGCAGGTGGAGATGAAGGACATCGAGACCGGCACCAAGACCAACCAGCGTTTCCGCACCGAGGACAAGGTGGAGCGCGCGTTCGTCGACACGCGCGACATGGAATACCTCTACCAGGACGGCGACGGCTACGTGTTCATGGACAAGCAGAACTACGAGCAGCTGACGCTGTCGGCCGATTTTCTCGAAGGCCAGACCGGCTACCTGCTGCCCAACACCGACGTGCAGGTCGCGTTCTACAACGGCCGCGCGATCGGCCTCGAGCTGCCGCCCTCCGTCGTGCTGACGGTGACCGAGACCGAGCCGGGCATCAAGAACGCCACGGCGACCAACATGTTCAAGGCCGCGACGACCGACACCGGCCTGATCGTGCAGGTGCCGCCCTTCATCAACCAGGGCGAGCGCATCAAGGTGAGCACGAACGACGGCAGCTACATGGAGCGCGCGTAGGCGCTCAGTCGAGCGCCGCGAGCACCTGCAGGGCTTCGCGGTAGGCAACGCTCTTGCGGAAATCGCGCCCGCTCTGGCGCCGCATGCGCTCGAGCCGCCCGGCGTCGACCGGCAGCGTCTTGCCCAGCGCCTCCAGCAGGCCGTCCTGGCCCTCCGGATTACCACACAGCAACACCATGTCGCAGCCGGCGCCGAGCGCGGCCCGCGCGCGCTCCGGCACGCCGCCGGCCGTACTGGCCCCCTCCATGGACAGGTCGTCGCTGAAGATCAGGCCGGCAAAACCCAGCGCGCCGCGCAGCACCTCCTTCAGCCAGTAGGCGGAATAGCCCGCGGGCTCGGCGTCGGCCTGCGCGTAGATCACGTGCGCCGGCATGATGCCGGCGAGCCCCGCGCCGATCGCGGCGCGGTACGGTGCGACGTCCTTCTTCAGGATCTCGGCCACGGCGCGCTCGTCGCGCGGCAGCGCGACGTGGGAATCCGCGGCCGCGAATCCGTGCCCCGGGAAATGCTTGCCGACGGCGGGCATGCCGCCGGACGCGAGCCCCTGGACGAGCTCGGCGGCGAGCGCCCCCACGGCGTTCGGATCGAAATGCAGCGCCCGCTCGCCGATCACCTCGCTGGCGCCGTAGTCCAGATCGAGCACCGGCGTGAAACTGAAATCGACGCCGTGCGCGCCCAGCTCGGCGGCGATGACGAGCCCCGCGGCGCGTGCGGCGCGCCGCGCGGATTCGCGGTCGCGATCCCATTGCACCCCCAGGCGGCGCATCGCCGGAATCGCCGTGAAGCCGTCGCGGAACCGCTGCACGCGCCCGCCCTCGTGGTCCGTGCAGACGAGCAGCTCCGGCGTGCGCAGCGCGCGGATCTCGGCCGTGAGCAGCGCGAGCTGCGCGGGATCCTGGTAGTTGCGCGCGAACAGGATCACCCCGCCCGTGGCCGGATGCAGCAGCCGCCGGCGGTCGTCGTCGGTGAGCGCGAGCCCTGCGGGATCGAGCATCACCGGGCCGAGCGGCAGGCGCCTTCTCATGCCGGGACCTCGGCGTCGGCTTCCAGGATCACCGTCGCGCTCGCCATCTCGCGCTCGTCGGTGATCGACAGGTGCGCGCGGCGGATGCCGCGGGCGTCGAGCAGCGCGCGCAGCGCCGGCGAGAACTGCAGGACCGGTTTGCCCGAGCGCAGGTTCTGCACCCACACCCCGTGCCAGTTGGCCGGCGCGTGAATGCCGGTGCCGAGCGCCTTGGTGAACGCCTCCTTGGCGGCGAAGCGCTTCGCCAGATAGGCCACCGGATGGCGATGGCGCCGGAACCGCTCGAGCTCCGGCTCGCACAGGATGCGCCTGGCGAATCGCTCGCCGAAGCGCGCGAGGACCCGCGCGACGCGGTGAATCTCGATCAGGTCGGTGCCGACGCCGTAGATCATCGCCTCAGCGCGCGCCCCGTTGCGCGGCCTCGACGAGGAGCCGCTTCATCTCGCGTACCGCCTCGCGCAGGCCGACGAAGACCGCGCGGCTGACGATGGCGTGGCCGATGTGCAGCTCGCGCACGCCCGCCAGGCGGGCGACGGGCTGCACGTTGAAGTAGTTGAGCGCATGACCCGCGTTGAAGCGCATGCCGAGCGCGCGGATCTGCTCGCCCGCGCGCGCGATCTTGTCCAGCTCGGCCCGCACGGCCGGCGACTCGGCGTCGCGGCCCTGGCCGTGGAAGGCATGCGCATACGGCCCGGTGTGGACTTCGCACACCGCCGCGCCGATGCGCCGCGCCGCCTCGACCTGGCGCGGCTCCGCGTCGATGAACACCGAGACGACGATGCCCGCCGCCGTGAGCTGCGCGACCTGCGCGCGCAGCCGCGGCTCCTGCGCGACGATGTCGAGGCCGCCCTCCGTCGTGATCTCGTGGCGGCCCTCGGGCACCAGCATCGCCATTTCCGGCCGGATCTGCCGCGCGATGCCCACCATCTCGTCGGTGGCGGCCATTTCCAGGTTGAGCTTGATCTGCGTGAGCTCGCGCAGCCGCCGCACGTCCGCGTCCTGGATGTGCCGGCGGTCCTCGCGCAGGTGCACCGTGATGCCGTCGGCCCCGCCGAGC
>DKBI01000219.1 GCA_002451175.1 Betaproteobacteria bacterium UBA6904 | reverse complement strand
GGCTCGGTGATCATCGCCATGCATCACGAGCAGGACATGCGCCGCATGGGCGGCCTGCGCAAGTACATGCCGATCACCTACCTGACCGTGCTGATCGGCGCGCTCGCCAACGCGGGGCTGCCGCCCTTCGCCGGCTTCTTCTCGAAGGACCTGATCCTGGAGGCGGTGCACGCCTCGGCGACGCCCGGCGCGGCCGTGGCGTACTGGGCGCTGGTCGCGGCGGTGTTCGCGGGCGGCGTGTACTCGTTCCGGCTCGTCTTCATGGCGTTCCACGGCGCGCCCCGCATGGACGCGCATACGCGGGAGCACCTGCACGAGTCGCCGTGGGTCGTCACCCTGCCGCTGGTGCTGCTGGCGATCCCGTCGGTGCTCGCCGGGCTGCTCATCGGCGACGTCGTCTTCGGCGGCTACTTCGGCGCGAGCATCGTGCAGAAGTTCCGCGGCGAGTACCACGGCGTGTGGGCCTTCGTCGCGCACGGCGTGAGCGCGCTGCCGTTCTGGCTGGCGCTCGCGGGCGCCGGCGTGGCGGCCTATCTCTATCTCCTGCGGCCGGACCTGCCGAAGCGCATCGCCATCGCCTTCGGCCCGCTGTACGCGCTGGTGGAGCGCAAGTACGGCTTCGACGAGCTCTACCAGTGGCTGTTCGCGGGCGGCGCGCGGGCGATCGGCACCGGGCTGTGGAAGGGCGGCGACCAGCGGACGATCGACGGCGTGCTGGTGAACGGCTCGGCGCGGCTGGTGGGATGGTTCTCCGGCGTCGTGCGCCTGGCGCAGAGCGGGCTGATCTACCAGTACGCCTTCGCCATGCTGTTCGGCGTCCTGCTCGTCATGACGTGGTTTCTGTTCCTCTCGCCAAGGCCCTAGATGACGCCTTCCGTGCCGCTGCTGTCGTTCGCGATCTGGGTGCCGGTCTTCGCCGGCCTCGCGGTGCTGGCCGCGGGCGGCGACCGCAACGCGCCCGTGCAGCGCTGGATCGCGCTGGGCGGCGCGATCCTCGGGTTCCTCGTCACGCTGCCGCTCTACGCGCATTTCAAGCTCGACACGGCGGGCATGCAGTTCGTCGAGCTGTCGCCCTGGGTGGAGCAGTTCAACATCCACTACCACCTCGGCGTCGACGGCATCTCGCTGCTGTTCGTGCTGCTCAACAGCTTCATCACGATCCTCGTCGTGATTGCGGGCTGGACCGTGATCCAGAACCGCGTCGGCCAGTACCTGGCGTCCTTCCTCCTGCTGTCGGGCGCGATGAACGGCGTGTTCGCGGCGCTCGACGCCGTGCTGTTCTACGTCTTCTTCGAGGCGACGCTCATCCCGATGTTCATCATCATCGGCGTGTGGGGCGGGCCGAACCGGGTGTACGCGGCGCTCAAGTTCTTCCTCTACACGCTGNNGAGGCGCCGACCGGCGGCTCGGTGGTGCTGGCGGCGATCATGCTGAAGCTCGGGGCCTACGGCTTCGTCCGCTTCTCGCTGCCCATCCTGCCGGACGCCTCGCGCGAGCTGGCGTGGTTCATGATCGCGCTGTCGCTCATCGCCGTGGTGTACATCGGCCTGGTGGCGCTGGTGCAGACGGACATGAAGAAGCTGATCGCCTACTCGTCGATTTCGCACATGGGCTTCGTGACGCTCGGCTTCTTCCTCTTCAACGCCTACGGCGTCGAGGGCGCGCTGGTGCAGATGATCTCGCACGGCTTCGTCTCGGCCGCCATGTTCCTCTGCGTCGGCGTCCTGTACGACCGCATGCACTCGCGCATGATCGCCGACTACGGCGGCGTCGTGAACACGATGCCGAAATTCGCGGCGCTGATGATGCTCTTCGCGATGGCGAACTGCGGCCTGCCGGCGACCTCCGGGTTCGTCGGCGAGTTCATGGTCATCCTGGGCGCCATGAAGGCGAACTTCTGGATCGCATTCGCCGCGGCGACGACGCTGATCTTCGGCGCGGCGTACACGCTGTGGATGTACAAGCGGGTGATGTTCGGCGCGGTGGCGAACGAGCACGTCGCCGCGCTGCAGGATCTCAACGGCCGCGAGTTCCTCGTGCTCGGCCTGCTGGCGGCCGCGGTCCTCTGGATGGGCCTGTATCCGCTGCCCTTCACGGACGTGATGCACGCCTCGGTGAACGAGCTGCTGCGCCACGTGGCCCAGTCCAAGCTGTGAGCGCCGCCCCATGTCGCCGACCCTGATCGTCCTGCTCAACCACCTGCCCGCGCTGCCCGAGGTGCTGCTGCTCGCCGGAACCTGCGTGCTGATGGTGCTCGACCTGTTCGTCAAGAGCGAGCGGCGCACGGCGAGCTATGCCTTCGCCTACGGCCTGCTGGCGGCCTGCGCGCTGGCGACGCTGTACGTGCTGAGCCTGGCGGGGGCGGACAAGTTCTACCTGTTCAACAAGCTCTTCGTCGCCGATCTGCTCTCGCACCTGCTGAAGCTGGTGGCGTTCGGCGCCGTGGCCTGCGTGCTGGCCTACTCGCGACGCTACCTGCTGGACCGCGGCCTGCTGAAGGGCGAGTTCCTCACGCTGCTGCTGTTCGCCCTGCTCGGCATGATGATCATGATCAGCGCGAACAGCCTGCTGACCCTCTACCTCGGGCTGGAGCTGCTGTCGCTGTGCCTGTACGCGCTGGTGGCGCTGAACCGCGACTCGGCGGTGTCGACCGAGGCGGCGATGAAGTATTTCGTCCTCGGCGCCCTCGCTTCGGGCCTGCTGCTGTACGGCATGTCGATGATCTACGGGGCCACCGGCACCCTGAACATCGCCGAGATCGCGCGCCACGTGGCGAACCTGTCGTCGAGCGCGACCGAGCGCACGATCCTGGTGTTCGGCCTCGTCTTCCTGGTCTCCGGGCTTGCGTTCAAGCTCGGCGTGGTGCCGTTCCACATGTGGATTCCGGACGTCTACCAGGGCGCGCCGACGGCGATCACGCTGGTCATCGGCACGGCGCCGAAGCTGGCCGCGTTCGCGATGGCGATCCGGCTGCTGGTGAACGGCCTGATCGACGTCGCCGCCGACTGGCAGCAGATGCTCGTCATCCTGTCGGTGCTGTCGATGGCGGTGGGCAACATCACGGCCATCGCGCAGACCAACATCAAGCGCATGCTCGCCTACTCGACGATCGCGCACATGGGCTTCATGCTGCTCGGCCTGCTCTCCGGCGTGGTCGACGGCAACTGGCTGAACCGGGACGAGGCCTACTCGGCGGCCCTGTTCTACACGGTGGTCTACGTGCTGATGTCGCTCGGCGCGTTCGGCATGCTGGTGCATCTCTCGGGCAAGGGCTACGAGTGCGAGCGGCTCGAGGACTTCAGGGGACTCAACCGGCGCAGTCCCTGGCACGCGTTCATCATGCTGGTGCTGATGTTGTCGCTCGCCGGCGTGCCGCCGACGGCCGGGTTCTACGCGAAGCTGTCGGTGATCTACGCCGCGGTCGCCGCCGGGCAGATCACCCTCGCCGTCGTCGCCGTGCTGCTGTCCCTCGTCGGGGCCTTCTACTATCTGCGCGTCGTCAAGCTCATGTACTTCGACGACCCGGCTGCGGAGGCGCCCGGCATTCCCGAAGGGCGCGCGGTGCTGCTGTCGGCCAACGGGCTGGCGCTGCTCGTACTCGGCGTGATCCCGCAGCCCCTGATGTCGCTCTGCTTCGCGGCCATCAAGAGCCTCTGAGCGCGTTCGGCGGTCGGCCCGTGCCTTCCATCGGTCGTGGGGTCGTGGCCTTGCTGCTCGCAGCGGCCGCCGCCGCGCTGGCGGCCGATCCGGCGGTGATTACCGAAGCCGACATCGAGAAGATCGTCTCGACGGTCGCGACCAGCGACGCGGAGCGCAACATCGTGCGGCGCCGCCTCGGCGGCTGGCGCGAGCTGCTCGCCTCGCAGAAAGTGCGTGCCGCGCCCGATCCGGACAAGCTGCGCGCCGTGAACGACTTCGTCCAGGAGACGCCGTTCTATTGCGATCCCATCCTGTGGTGCGCGGAGGATTTCTGGGCAAGGCCGGTCGAGCTGCTGGCCAACGACGGCGGCGACTGCGAGGATTTCTCCATCGCCAAGTTCTTCGCCCTGAAGTCGCTCGGGATCGCGGAGGACCGGCTGCGCATCGTCTACGCCGTGTACCAGAAGCCCGGATTCACCGGCGCGCACATGGTGCTCGCGTATTACCCGGCACCGGACGCCGAGCCGCTCATTCTCGACAACATCAACCAGACGGTGCTTCCCGCGTCCCGGCGCGCGGACCTGATCCCGGTCTTCAGCTTCAACAGCCAGGGCCTGTGGGGCGCGAAGGAAGCCAAAGGGCGCGGGCAGCCCGGGCAGGAGTACAGCGCCTGGAGCGATCATTGGAAGCGCGTGCAGTCGGATGCCGTGGTGCGCTCGGTGTCGCCCGAGCAGCGCAAGTCGGCCGAGTGCCAGGCGGTCATCCAGCGCTCGCCGTGGTGCCGCTGAGGAGGGCCGGATGAAGGACAGCGATCTGACCGAGCGGCGCCTTTCGGGCGAGCTGGTCTACGACGGCAGGTTCATCCGCGTCTGGCGCGACGCCGTGCGCCTGCCGGACGGCAGCGCCACGGTGCGCGAGTACGTCCGCCACCCGGGGGCCGTGGCGATCGTCGCGCTGTTCGACGATGGCCGCGTGCTGATGGAGCGCCAGCACCGCTTCCCGCATGGCCGCGATTTCATCGAGCTCCCGGCGGGCAAGCTCGAGGCCAACGAACCCCATTTCGAGACGGCGAAGCGCGAACTCCTCGAGGAGACCGGCTATGTCGCCGCCGAATGGACGCGGCTCGCGCTCATCCACCCGACGATCGCGTACTCGGACGAGGGCATCGAGCTGTGGCTTGCGCGCGGGCTGGAAAAACGCGAGGCAAAGCTCGACACGGGCGAATTCCTCGAAGTGCTGGCGCTGCCGTTCGAGGAGACGGTCGCCATGATCCGCGACGGACGCATCACCGACGGCAAGACCGTGGCGGGGTTGCTGTGGGTGAAGGCGTTTCTGGGCGGCGCCTCGCCGGCCGCCCCGCGCTGAGCGGGTTACGCGGGAGGGGTTGCCGCCACGCTGCGGGCGTCGCTACGCGAGGCGGGCGTGTCAGCGCCCTTTAGTAGGCAGTGCACAAAAACCCTGCGCCGGGATGTCGAGCGCCGCGTTGAATTTGGCCGACATGTTCTGGAACGCCGCAAGGCCGGTCAGTTCGACCAGGGCGTCCTCGCCGAACTCCGTCTTGACCTGGTGGCTCAACGCGTCGGTGACGCCGCCGTCCGTGACGGCTTCCGCGTACTCCAGCGCAAGCCGCTCTCGCGTGCCGAACAGCGGGCTCTCGCGCCAGGCTTCCACGGCCAGCGCCTTGTCCATCGAGTGCGCGCGCTCCGCGGCGACCATGGCGTTGATGTCGATGCAGAATGCGCAGTGGTTGAGCTGCGAGATGCGCGTCTGCACGAGCGCCCGCAAGACCGGCTCGAGCCGCGACCCCTTGCGCTCGATCGCCGCGTAGAAATGGATCAGCGCGAGGTAATACGGCGGCACGCGCGCCCACGTGAGCGCCGGCAGCAGGACCTGACCCCAGCGCCGGCGCTGCAGCCAGAACAGCGGGCGCAGGTACCACGGCAGCGCGGCGAGCGGCCGCTCGCCGACCCTCACCGGGCCCCTAGCCGCACGCGCCTACGTAGCCGCAGGCCGTGCACCAGTCGCAGCCGTCCTTGCGGATCATGGTGTTGTTGCCGCACTCGGGGCAGCGCCCGCCCTGCATCACTTTCGGGCCGCCGCTGGCCGGCGTCTCGAGGATGCCCATCTCGCGGTGCGGCACGCCGTTTTCGTCGAGCAGGCCGAGCATCGCGTAGCGGTGCAGGATGAGGCGCGCGACGTAGGACACCGTGGACGGATAGGTCTGCTGCTTGTTCGAGCCGGGCACGAAGGCGAGGAAGTCGCCGAGCGGCTCGGGGAAATCGAGCAGCTTGCGCAGCTTCATGCCGACCCAGGCGGGATCCAGCACGCGCATGTCGAGCGACAGGATCTTGCACAGGCCGTCGAGCGCCTTCGGATACTCGCCCGAGAGCCACATCGAGTAGGGCCGCGTGATGCCGTCGGGCAGGGTGATCTCCTTGATGCCGAGCACGAAATCGTCTCCGGTGCGCGGGTTGAGCAGGTCCACGGTCCAGGACATCGTGCCGTCGGTGCCGGTCTTCGGCTCCTTCAGGCTGAACAGCGTGTCGAGGACCGGGCAGGGCGCGTCCTTCGCGGACTCCTTGCCGGGCTGGTCGGCCAGCTGGTCGACGCGCCAACGCACGACCTGGGCGAACGCCGAGACGATGGAGGGCACACGCTTGTGCTCGCCGTGCGGCGGAAATGGCAGGTCGAACGGCTCGTCGCCGCCCGCCTTGGCGAGCGTGTCCAGCTTGAGCTTCAGCCAGCCCGGGTCGTTGGCGCGCATGTCCATCGACAGCGTCTTGGCGACGGCGCCGAGACCGCGCGGCTGGCCGGCGCCGTTGACCCAGACTTCGAACGCATGCTTGCGCCCGTTCTCCACGTGGCCGACGAATACCGCGAACGAGCCGTGCGGGTGGTCGATCATGTAGGTCCACGCCGGATTGCCCTCCGCGAGCGAGGGGCGGCTCGGCCAGCGCAGGCTGGCCAGCACCGGCGCCGGCACGTTCTTGATCTGGATGCGGCGGTTGACGTCGTCGTGGCGGAAATCGTGCGGTTCGCGGCGCTCCTTTTCCGCGGGCGTGTCCACCGACAGGACCGAGCCGAGCACCTTGTTCGGGCGGTAGGTGGCGAGGCCCTTGAGCCCCGACTTCCAGGCGACGAAATACAGGTCCTTGAATTCGCCGTAGGGGTAATCCTCGGGGACGTTGACCGTCTTCGAGATGCTGGTGTCGATGTACGGCGCGACCGCCGCCACCATCTGCTCGTGCGCGGCGGCCGAGAGCTCGAGCGCCGTCACGAAATAGGCGGGCAGCTCGCCCATGTCGCCGCCCATGGCCTTGTACAGCCGCCAGGCGTGATCCTCGACCGGGAATTCCTTCAGCGTGCCGTCCGCCATGCGCTTCTTGCGCGTGTAGACCCAGGAAAACGGCGGCTCGATGCCGTTCGAGGCGTTGTCGGCGAAGGCGAGGCTGATCGTGCCGGTCGGCGCGATCGACA
>DKBI01000246.1 GCA_002451175.1 Betaproteobacteria bacterium UBA6904 | reverse complement strand
GGCGCGCGCGCCATCAGTCTGGGCGCGCTGTTCCCGGTGGCGGCTTGGCGGCGCGTGCTCGCCCTGCGGTCCGCCGCGGGCTATACCCTCGGTTACGCGGTGCATTGCGTGGAGCTGTTCGGCTCGCGCGCCTGGCTGGTCGCGTTTCTCACCTACGCGTCCGGCTTGCGCGGCGACGCGAGCGACTTTCCCTGGAGCGCTGCCGTCATCGCCGCGGCGGCGAACGTCGCCGCGGTCCCGGCCTCGATCGTCGGCAACGAAATCGCCCTGCGCCTGGGCCGACGCAGTTGGATACTCCTCGTCATGACGGTCTCGGGCACCACCGGCATCCTGCTCGCGCTGTCGGCGCCGCTGCATTGGGCGCTCATCGTCGCGCTGCTGACCGCGCATTCGATGCTCGCCATGGCCGATTCGGGGACGCTCACCGCCGGCCTCGTAGCCACTGTGCCAGCGGACCTGCGCGGCGCGGCGATGGGGTTCTACTCGCTGGTCGGTTTCTGCGGCGGCATGCTCGGGCCGACGCTGTTCGGCGCGGCGCTCGACCTCGCCGGCGGCGTCGAGCGCGCCTCCGCATGGGTGATCGCCTACGCCGCGATCGGGGTCGGCGGCCTGATCGCGCCGATCTTCGTGCGCCTGTTCGCCCGCGGACGCGCGGCGTAAGATGCGCGCAAAACGTCCCGCCAAGGAGAAGCCATGGACGCTGTCTGGCTGAAGAGCTATCCCCCCGGAGTGCCCGCCGAGATCCGCTACGACGCCTACCAGTCGGTGGGCGAGCTGTTCGAGAAGTGCGCCAAGCAGTTTGCCGACCGGCCGGCGTTCCACTGCATGGGACGCACCATCAGCTTCGCGGAGCTCGACCGGTTGTCGCGCGATTTCGGCGCGTGGCTGCAGGCGAAGGGGCTGCAGAAAGGCGCGCGCGTCGCGCTGATGATGCCGAACATGCTGCAGTATCCGGTGGGCCTGTACGGCGCGCTGCGCGCCGGGTACACGGTGGTCAACGTCAACCCGCTGTACACGGCGCGCGAGCTCGAGCACCAGCTCAAGGACTCCGGCGCCGAGGCGATCGTCATCCTGGAGAATTTCGCCCATACCCTGGAAGAGGTGCGCGCGCGCACGCCGGTGAAGCACACCATCGTCGTCTCGCTTGGCGACATGCTCGGCGTCAAGGGGCTGATCGTGAATTTCGTCGTGCGCAACGTGAAGAAGATGGTGCCGGCGTTCGATCTGCCCGGCGCGCTGCGCTGGAAGGACGTGCTCGCCGAAGGCGCCGGCAAGGACCTGAAGCCGTTCCCGACCGGGCACGAGGACATCGCGTTCCTGCAGTACACGGGCGGCACGACCGGCGTGTCGAAGGGCGCGATGCTGCTCCACCGCAACATNNGCGCTGCCGCTGTACCACATCTTCTCGCTCACGGTGAACTGCCTCAACATGCTCAAGCTGGGCGGGCTCAACATCCTCATCACGAACCCGCGCGACATCCCGGGCTTCGTCCAGGAGCTCGCCAAGCAGCCCTACAACATGATCACCGGCGTGAACACGCTGTTCAACGCGCTGCTGCACAACGAGGCGTTCTGCAAGCTCGATTTCTCGAAGGTCCGGCTGTGCGTCGGCGGCGGCATGGCGGTGCAGAAGGCGGTCGCCGACAAGTGGCGGGAAGTCACCGGCAGGACCCTGCTGGAGGGCTACGGCCTGACCGAAACGAGCCCCTGCGCGACGATGAATCCGCTCGATCTCGACGCCTACAACGGCTCGATCGGCCTGCCGATGCCCTCCACGGAGGTCGTGCTGCGCGACGAGAACCGGCAGAACGTGAAGCCGGGCGAGTCGGGCGAAATCTGCATCCGCGGACCGCAGGTGATGCAGGGCTACTGGCAGCGTGCCGACGAGACCGCCAAGGTGCTCGACGCCGACGGTTTCCTCTACACCGGCGACATCGGCGTGATGGACGACAAGGGCTTCGTGCGCATCGTCGATCGCAAGAAGGACATGATCCTCGTCTCNNGTCGCTGCGATCGGCGTGCCCGACGAGCACTCGGGCGAGGTCCCCAAGCTCTTCATCGTCAAGAAGGACCCGTCGCTTACCGAGGAGGCGGTGATCGCGTTCTGCAAGGAGCAGCTGACGGGCTACAAGCGGCCGAAGCACGTCGAGTTCCGCGCCGAGCTGCCCAAGACGAACGTCGGCAAGATCCTGCGGCGCGCCCTGCGCGACGAGAAGAAGTAGTGCCACGCACGCGGCGGCGCGTAACCCGCTGATGGCGCGCGCCGCGCGGATCGCTGCCGGTGCGGCGGCGATCCTGCTGCTCGCCGCCGCAGCGGCGATCGCCGCGTTCTGGGCGCCCGACCGCCCGGTGGAGGCGCTGCAGGCCCGCTGGGCGCCCGCGCCCTCGGCATTCCTCGAGATCCAGGGGCTTCGCGTGCACGTGCGGGACGAGGGCCCGCGCGACGATCCCGTGCCCATCGTGCTGCTGCACGGCACTTCGGCGAGCCTGCATACCTGGGACGGCTGGACCGAGGCGCTGCGCGGCGAGCGGCGCGTGATCCGCTTCGACCTGCCGGGATTCGGCCTCACCGGGCCCACCGCCGACGACGTCTACGTCATCGAGCGCTACCTGCGGGTGCTCGTCGCGCTCCTGGCGCGGCTCGAGGTGTGGCGCTGCGTGCTCGCGGGCAATTCCTTCGGCGGGCAGGTTGCCTGGGAGGCGGCGCTCGCGCTGCCCGAGGTGGTCGAGCGCCTGATTCTCGTCGACGCGGCGGGCTACCCGATGCAGCCGGCTTCGGTGCCCATCGGATTCCGCCTCGCGCGCATCCCCGTGCTCAACCGCGTGTTCGAGTTCATGCTGCCGCGCGCGATCGTCGCGGCGAGCGTGCGCAACGTCTATGGCGACCCGGGCCGCGTCGACGAGGCGCTGATCGACCGCTACTACGAGCTCGCGCTGCGCGCGGGGAACCGGGCGGCGCTGCCGCAGCGCCTCGCGCAGGCGCCGGCCGGCCGGGGCGCCGAGCGCATTGCGAAGCTGCGGTTGCCGGTGCTCATTCTCTGGGGCGGCCGCGACCGGCTCATTCCGCTGGAGAACGCGCGCCGCTTCCACGCGGACATCGCCGGCAGCGAGCTCGTCGTCTTCGACGACCTCGGTCATGTGCCGCAGGAAGAAGATCCCGCGCGCACGATCGGCGCGGTGAAACGCTTCCTCGCCCGGCACTGAGCTCGCGTAAGCTGCGCGGCTTGAACCCTGCGCCGAACCCGCTCAAGGGCCTCGCGTGGATCGTGCTGTCGATCCTGTGCTGGGCGCCGATGTTCCCGATCGCCAAGCGCGCGCTGCCGTACGTGGACGCGTTCGGCCTGGGGACGCTGCGCTACCTGTTCGGCTCGGCGCTCTTCATCACGCTGCTCTGGGCCATCGAAGGCCGGCAGGCGCTGCGCTTCGACGGCCGTTTCGTGCCCGCGGCGCTGTTCGGCATCATCGGCATCACCGGGTTCAACGTGCTCGTCTGGGTGGGACTCGGCCACACGCGGCCCGAGCACGCCGCGATCATCATGTCGCTGCAGACGCCGCTGATCGCGATCGCGGTGTGGCTGACGCGCGGCCAGCGGCCGGCGCCGTTCGTTCTCGGCTGCATCGTGGCGGCGCTCGGCGGCGTATTTCTCGTCGTCACCAAGGGCGAGCCGCTCGGCGCGTTCGCCGGTGGCGGGCTCCTGGGCGACGCGCTGGTGCTCTGCGGCGCCATCGCCTGGGTCGCCTACACGCTCGGCGGGGCGCGCTTCGCCGGCTGGTCTCCGCTTCGGCTGACGGTGCTCACCTGCATTCCGGGCGCGGTCGGGTTGTTCGTCGCCAACGGCATCGCCATTGCGGCCGGCGTGGCGACGCTGCCGAGCATGGAGGCCATCGGCGCGATCCGCTGGCAGCTGCTCTACTTTTCCACCTGCACGGTCGTGCTCGGCGTGCTGGGCTTCAATTTCGGCGTCAAGCACCTCGGCCCGCTGAACACCATGCTGATGCTGAATCTCGTGCCGGTGTGCGTGTTCGGGATCGAGGCGTGGCTCGGGCGCGAATTCGCCGCGATCGAGCTGACCGGCGCGGCGCTCGTGATCGCCGCGCTGGTCGCCAACAACCTGTATCAGCGGCGGATCAGCGCGCGGGCGTGAGCCGCAGCAGCGCGTGCGGCTGCGAATCGAGCGCGGCGCGCGACGTCGTCATGCGGATGTACTCGTTGCCCGCCCAGGCGCGCGTGAACGCGTCGTAGTGCGGCGAGAGCCGGTTGCCCGACTGGCCGCCGGAGTGGATGAACAGCGACTGCTCGGGATCCGCGAGGTCGTAGATTGCCCGCAGGCTGGCCGCGTGGCGGTTGGCGAATGGCTGCGCGTCGTCGTTGAAGTTGCTGCGGCCGACGTTGACGGTATAGGTGTCGCCGGCGGTGGGAAACCGGATGTCGAACCAGCGCGCGAGCAGCGCCTGGCGGCCGAAGGGACGGTGCTCGTGGCGCGCGTGGTGCGCCTCCCCCCAGCGCCAGCGGGTCATGTCCGCGCCAAAGCGCTGTTCCAGGTCGCCGAGCGCGGCCTCCAGCGAGCGCGTCAGCAGCGCCTCGCAGGTTTCCACGGCAGGCGTGCGGACGTCGTCGCACCAGCGAGCGTGGTCGCCCTGGCCGGCGAGCACGTTGGCTACGAAAGGCGCGCGCGTGGTCCAGTTGCTGCGGAACGCGTCGCCGAGCTCGTCGGCGTACAGCGCGCGCGTGAACTCGCGCCACCAGGCCCAGGCGATCACGGGCTCGACGCGGTCCGGCGCCATGCTGGCGTCCCAGGCGGCGAGCCGCGCCAATGCCTGGCGCGCGCGCTCGCTTGCGGGCTGCGTCTTCAGCAGGTGCGGAAGCGACTCGCGCATCGCGCCCGAGAGCACGTCGGCCTGCATGCGGGCGAAGCTGGCGACGTCGTGCTTCGGCCGCGCCTCCAGCAGCTCGGCGATGCGCTGCGACCGGTAGGGCGCCGCCCATTCGCTGCTGATGAAATGCGCATAACCGGGCGGCGTGATCTTTTCGTTGGCGGTCCAGAGACGGCCGCCGGCCGGGTTGTACTGCTGCGGCAGGTCGTCGAAAGGCAGCCAGCCCGCCCAGTCGTACTTTGCGTCCCAGCCCGGCGCCGGCGCGAGGCCCTTGAGGTCGTTCTCGGGCTTGCGCACCGGAATGCGCCCTGCGGCGACAAAGCCGATGTTGCCGTCGCGGTCGGCGTACACCATGTTCTGCTGCGGCACCTGGTAATCGCGCGCCGCGGCGAGAAACTCCGCCCAGCGCGTCGCGCGCCCGATCTTCGCGGCCGCCTGCAGCGTGCGGTCCTCCTCGAGCAGCGCAGTCCACGCGAAGGCGATGACGTGGCCGCGCGGTGCGCGGTTCGCGGCGAGCCGCGACACATCGGAGATCACCGGCCCGTGCCGCGACAAGCGCACGCGCAGGGTCTCGTCCGGCGCGTCCTTCACCTTGATGGTCTCCTCGATCACGGTGAACGGCCGCGGGCCGTCCGGCGCGAGGTAGCGGCCGGCGGCGTCGAGCTTCTCGATGTAGAGATCCTGCACGTCGGGTCCGGTATTGGTGAAGCCCCAGGCGATGCGATCGTTGCGTCCGAGCACGACGGCGGGCACGCCGGGGAGCGTCGCGCCGATCACGTTGCGTCCGGCGATCGACAGGTGCGCGAAGTACCAGACCGGCGGCGCGGTGAGACCCAGATGCGGGTCGTTGGCGAGCAGCGGCTTGCCGCTCACGGTGCGCTCGCCGGAGACGACCCAGTTGTTCGACCCGACGCCGTCCGGCGGCTCGCCGGGCGCGACGGCGAGCAGCTGCGCGGCATCCTCGGCAAGCTGCACGCCGTCCTGCTCGAGCGCGCCATAGAGCGCCTTGAGGTCGGCGATCTGCGGCGGCGTCTCGCCGGGATACGGCGCGACGAATTCGTGAATGCGCGCCACGGGCAGGGTTTTCGCGAGCTGCATGCGCAGCAGCTCGTAGCGCCAGTTGCCGCCCAGATCCCAGGCCATCATCTTCGTCCAGGCGGCGGAGTCCGCGGGCGTCCACGGCTCCGGGCGTGCGCCGGTCAGCCAGAATTCGAGCGGCCATACCGGGTCGGTTGCGAGAAACGCATTCACGCCGCTCGCGTAGGCCGCCAGCAGGCGCTGCGTTTCCGCATCGAGCTGGCGCAGGTTGGCCTCGGCCACCCGCCGCACGCCCAGCGTGCGCAGGAAGCGGTCGGTCTCCAGCGCCCCGCTGCCGAGAATCTCCGCGAGCCGTCCCGCGGCGATGCGGCGGTTCATCTCCATCTGCCAGAGCCGGTCCTGCGCGTGCACGAAGCCGAGCGCGAAGATCGCGTCCTCTTCATTCGCCGCGAAGATGTGCGGGACGGCGTAGCGGTCCCTCAGGATCTGCACCGGCGCCGAGAGGCCCGCGAGCCGCACCTCGCCGTCGGTTTTCGGCAGCGACTGGCGGAGATACAGGTAGCCGGCGCCCGCGAGCATGGCGAGCGCGACCGCCAGGGCGGCGCAGAGTTTCAGGAAGAGGCGCATGCGATCGGTCAGGCCCGGGAGGCGGGCGGCCGTTGGCCGGGCCGATTCGACGGGCGGGTGGCAACCACGGCTAGCGCGGACGGCGCAGCAGGACCCATGCCGCGTAGAGCGCGAGCGCGCTGAACCACACCAGCGACCATTCCGGAATGGACAGGGTCAGGAAGCGCCACTTCACCTCCGCGCACTGGCCCGAGCCGGCGAAGAGCTTCTCCAGCAGCCGGCCGAACGGAAAATTCTCGAGCATGAAGAACAGGTCCGGACCGCAGGCCGGCACCTGATCCGGCGGCAGGTGCTGCAGCCAGACATGGCGCCCCGCGACCCCCAGTCCGCCCAGCGCAAACAGCAGCGCCAGCAA
>DKBI01000352.1 GCA_002451175.1 Betaproteobacteria bacterium UBA6904 | reverse complement strand
GAGAAGGCATAGCGAAAAAGGGGTCAGACCCCAATGGGCGCTGCCGCGCGCCCATTGGGGTCTGACCCCATAACGGGGAGGGCGCTCGCGCCCGCTTGCACCCATAAAGGAGCTGCTCATGGCAAAGAAGGTAGTCGGTTACGTGAAACTGCAGGTGCCGGCGGGAAAGGCGAACCCTTCGCCCCCCATCGGTCCCGCGCTCGGTCAGNNAGGCGTTCAACGCCCAGACGCAGAAGGTCGAGCCCGGCCTGCCGCTGCCGGTGGTGATCACCGCCTTCGCCGACAAGAGCTTCACGTTCGTCATCAAGACGCCGCCGACCACGGTGCTGATCAAGAAGGCGGCCGGCATCGAGTCCGGCAGCCCGCGTCCGCACACCGACAAGGTGGGCAAGATCACGAAGAAGCAGGTCGAGGAGATCGCCAAGGTGAAAATGCCGGACCTGAACGCCGCGAGCCTCGAGGCCGCGATGCGCACGGTCGCCGGCAGCGCCCGCTCGATGGGCATCCTCGTGGAGGGCATGTAAATGAGCGGCAATTCGAAGCGCAGGAAGGCGCTCGCGATCAAGGTCGACCGGATGAAGTCCTACCCGGTCGCTGACGCGCTGAAGCTGGTGAAGGAGACCGCCACCGCCAAGTTCGACGAGTCGGTCGACGTGTCGGTGAACCTCGGCATCGACGCGAAGAAGTCGGACCAGACGGTGCGCGGATCGGTGGTGCTGCCGGCCGGCACGGGCAAGACCGTGCGCGTGGCCGTCTTCGCCCCCGGCGACAAGGCGACCGCGGCCAAGGCCGCCGGCGCGGACATCGTCGGCATGGAAGACCTCGCCGAGCAGGTGAAGGCGGGCAAGATGGATTTCGACGTCGTGATCGCGGCGCCGGAGGCGATGCGCGTGGTCGGCGCGCTCGGCCAGATCCTCGGGCCGCGCGGCCTGATGCCGAACCCGAAGGTCGGCACGGTGACGCCGGACGTCGCGGGCGCGGTGAAGAACGCCAAGGCGGGCCAGGTGCAGTTCCGCGCGGACAAGACCGGCATCGTGCAGTGCTCGATCGGACGCGCCTCGTTCACGCCGGAGCAGCTCGCGGAGAACCTGAAGGCGCTGGTGGACGCGCTCAACCGCGCCAAGCCGTCGAACACCAAGGGCATCTTCCTGAAGAAGCTTTCCGTGTCGAGCACGATGGGGCTCGGCGTGAAGGTGGACGTCGCTTCGCTGTCGGCGCAGCAGGCGCATTGAGATCGACGAGGAACTTTGGGCAGCCGCCCGGCAACGGGCGGCCGCTGTCAAAGACCGTAGGGGCCGGAGGTCTCGGCTTAAAGGACGCAGCACCCTACGCAGACGGCGCACCCGAAGCAGGAATGCAGCAGGGGTTCCTGATTCAAGGTCGCCAGGGGTCGGACGGTGCCGTTTCGCCGTCCGTGTGATCAACGCAAAGGAGGTAGACCTTGAGTCTTACAGTTGAGCAGAAGCAGGCGATCGTGACAGAGATCGCGGCGAAGCTCGTCGGCGCGCAGGCGGTGATGGTCGCGGAGAACCGCGGCCTCGACGTCGGGGCGGTGACGGACCTGCGCAACAAGGCACGGCAATCGGGGCTTTACCTGCGGGTGCTGAAGAACACGCTGGCACGGCGCGCCCTCAAGGGCACGCCGTTCGAGCCGCTGTCCGGGGAGCTGTCCGGGCCGCTGATGTACGGCATTGCGCAGGATCCGGTCGCCGGCGCCAAGGTGCTGGCCGATTTCGCCAAGGCCCACGAGAAGTTCGTGGTGCGCGGCGGCGCGCTGCCCAACGCCATGATGTCCCCCGCGGACGTCAAGGCGCTGGCGACGATGCCGAGCCGCGAGGAGCTGATCGCGAAATTGCTCGGCACCATGCAGGCGCCCGTCGCCCAGCTGGTGCGCACGATGAACGAAGTGCCCTCGAAGTTCGTCCGGGCACTCGCCGCCGTGCGCGACGCGCGCGAGAAGGCCGCGGCCTAGTCACCCATTCAGGAACCTTTTTTCGATATTTCGGAGCCAATCATGGAACGTGCACAGATTCTGGAAGCCATTTCGGGCATGACCGTCCTGGAGCTCTCGCAGCTCATCAAGGACATGGAAGAGAAGTTCGGCGTCTCGGCCGCGGCGGCAGTCGCGGTGGCGGCCCCGGCGGCGGCGGGCGGTGCGGCCGCGGCGGCGGCCGAGGAGAAGACCGAGTTCACCGTGGTGCTCGCCGCGGTCGGCGACAACAAGGTGAACGTCATCAAGGCGGTTCGCGAAGTGACGAGCCTCGGCCTGAAGGAGGCCAAGGACCTCGTCGACGGCGCGCCCAAGCCCGTGAAGGAAGGGGTTTCCAAGGCGGACGCGGAAGCGGTCGCCAAGAAGCTCACCGACGCCGGCGCCAAGGTCGAGATCAAGTAAGTACGTGACGGGACTGGGATCCGTGAAGGGGCGCGTGCCCCTTCACCCCGCCCGGTTTTCGCCCGCCGCGCGCGGGTGCGAGCCGAGTGCAAAGCCGAGCCGCCGGTGGACGGTTCGGCTTTGCCCTTTGTCGCCTTTGCACTTCTGACCGTATCCAACGCTGCGTCACACCAGCCAGGAGCCTCCATGAGCTATTCACTCACTGAACGCAAACGCATCCGCAAGAGCTTTGCCAAGCGCGCCATCGTTCAGAACGTCCCGTACCTGATCGCGACGCAGATCGAGTCCTACGCCGCGTTCCTGCAGGCGGAAACCGCGCCCGAGTCGCGCAAGACCGAGGGCCTGCAGGCGGCCTTCGCCTCGATCTTCCCGATCAGCTCGCACTCCGGGAACGCGCGCCTGGAGTTCGTGAGCTACCAGCTCGGCGAGCCGCCGTTCGACGTCAAGGAGTGCCAGCAGCGCGGCCTCACCTTCGCCAGCCCGCTGCGCGCCAAGGTGCGCCTGGTGATCATGGACAAGGAAGCCCCCCGCCCGACCACCAAGGAGGTGAAGGAGCAGGAGGTGTACATGGGCGAGATCCCGCTCATGACGGTGAACGGCTCGTTCGTCATCAACGGC
>DKBI01000322.1 GCA_002451175.1 Betaproteobacteria bacterium UBA6904 | reverse complement strand
CCGGTCGCGGTGCCGATGACTTTCGCGCCCTGCTGCGCCAGGCCGATGGCGATCGCCTTGCCGATGCCGCGCGACGCCCCGGTGACCAGCGCCACCTTGCCTTCGAGCATGTTCATCCTCCCCGTACCGTGGCGAGCGCCTGCTCGACGGACGCCTGGTCGGCCAGCGCCAGCGCCTGCAGGTTGCCGTCGATGCGCTTGGTGAGGCCGGCCAGCACCTTGCCGGGACCGCACTCCAGCACGTGCGTCACGCCGGACGCCGCCAGGCGGCGAATGATTTCCGCCCAGCGCACCGGCGCTGCCGCCTGGCGCACCAGCGCATCCTTGATGCGCGCGGGCTCCCGCTCGATCGCCACGTCCACGTTGTTGACCAGCGCCACGCGCGGCGCCTGCAGGTCGACGCGGCTCAGGTAGTCCGCCAGCCGCTCGGCCGCCGGCCGCATGAGCGCGGAATGGAACGGCGCGCTGACCGGAAGCGGCAGCGCGCGCTTCGCGCCGCGCGCCTTGCAGGCGTCGATCGCGCGCGCCACTGCCGCCTTGTGACCGGCGATCACCACCTGGCCCGGCGCGTTGAAGTTGACCGCCTGCACGACCTCGCCCTGCGCGGCTTCCTCGCAAGCGGCGCGCACCGCGTCGTCGTCGAGATTGAGCACCGCGGCCATCGCGCCGACGCCTTCGGGCACCGCCTCCTGCATGCTCTGCGCGCGGAAGCGCACCAGCGGCAGCGCCTGCGCCAGCGTCAGCGCGCCGGCCGCGACCAGCGCGCTGTATTCGCCGAGACTGTGCCCGGCGACGATCTCGGGCGGCGGACCGCCGAGCGCCGTCCACGCGCGGTAGGCGCCGATGCCCGCGGTGACCATCGCGGGCTGCGTATTCACGGTCAGGTTGAGCTGCTCGGCGGGCCCGTCGTCGAGGAGCCGCAGAAACTCCGCCCCCAGCGCGCCCGACGCCTCCTCGCGCACGGCGTCGATCGCGGGCAGCCCGGCGTACGCCTTCAGCATGCCGACGGTCTGCGAGCCCTGTCCCGGAAAAACCATCGCCAGTTTCATCGTCGCGTTCCCCTACATCGTCGCCAGCACGGCGCCCCAGGTGAAGCCGCCGCCGACGCCCTGCATCAGCACGCGATGCCCGGCGCGGATGCGGCCCGCGCGCACCTGCTCGTCGAGCGCGAGCGGCACCGAGGCCGCCGAGGTGTTGCCGTGGTGATCCACGGTGACTACGAGCCGCTCGAGCGGAATGCCGATTTTCTTCGCCGTGGCCTCCAGGATGCGCACGTTCGCCTGATGCGGAATCAGCCAGTCCACGTCGCCCACCGTCATGCCCGCCGCGCCGAGGGTCTCGCGCGCGACCTCGTCGAGCACCTTGACCGCCATCTTGAACACCTGATTGCCCTGCATCTGCAGGTAGGGCGAGCCGACGATCCGCCCCCCGCAGACGTTGCCCGGCACCGACAGCACGCCGGCATAGCGGCCGTCGGCGCGCAGCACCGAGGCGTGAATCCCGGGTGCGGAATCGGCGGCGAGCACCACCGCGCCGGCGCCGTCGCCGAACAGCACGCANNGCTGCACACCGCCTGCACGTCGAATGCGGGGCACGACTTCGCCCCGAGCTTGGCCTGCAGCAGGCACGCCGTGCTGGGAAAGACGAAATCCGGCGTCGACGTCGCGACGATGATCAGGTCGAGGTCCGCGGGCTGGATCTGCGCCGCGGCGAGCGCCGCGCGGCTCGCCTCCAGCGCGAGGTCGCTCGAGGTCTGCGAGGCATCGGCGATGTGGCGCTCGCGGATCCCGGTGCGCTCGCGGATCCAGGCGTCGCTGGTGTCCAGGCGCGCGGCGAACTCGTCGTTGTGCACGACGCGCTCGGGCAGATAGGCGCCCGTGCCGACGATGCGCGCGTAGGTCATGCCGCGGCGCTCCGTGGCGCCGCCGCGGGCGCCAGTTCCGCCATGCGCTGCGCGATGCGCCGCAGGACGTCGTTGCGCACCTCGTCCTCGCCGCGGCGCAGCGCCTGGCCGAATGCGTACTCGTCCGCCGAGCCGTGGCTCTTCACGACGATGCCGCGCAGCCCGAGCAGGCTCGCGCCGTTGTAGCGGCGGTGATCCATGCGCCGCTTGAACGCGCGGAGCACGTGCGCCGCGAGGACGGCGGACAGCCGCGCCAGCGGGCTGCGCGTGAATTCCTCGCGCAGCGCGGCGCCCATCATCTGCGCGACGCCTTCCGAAGCCTTCAGCACGGCGTTGCCCACGAAGCCGTCGCAGACCACGACGTCCGCCGTGCCCTTGTAGATGTCGTCGCCCTCGACGTTGCCGCAGAAATTGAGACCGCTGCCGCGCAGCAGATCGGCGGCCTGCTTCACCGTCTCGTTGCCCTTGATGTCTTCCACGCCGATGTTGAGCAGCCCCACCACCGGCCGCTCGTTGTGATCCACGGCCGCGACCAGCATGGCGCCCATGATGCCGAACTGCATCAGCTGCTCCGGCGTGCAGTCGACGTTCGCCCCGAGATCCAGCACGTACGTGTAGCCGCCTTTCATGTTGGGCAGCACGCTCGCGATCGCCGGGCGGTCGATCCCGGGCAGCGTCTTCAGCACGAAGCGCGAAATCGCCATCAGCGCGCCCGTGTTGCCGGCGCTCACGCAGGCATGCGCCTCGCCGGCGCGGACGAGGTTGATGGCGACGCGCATCGAGGAATCCTTCTTGCCGCGCAGCGCCTGCGCGGGAGGCTCGTCCATGCCGACGACCTCGCTGGCCGGGTGCACGCGAAGGCGCGGACCGGTCGTGGCGCCGCGCGCCCGCAACTCGGCGCCGATGGCCTCCTCGAGCCCGACCAGCACGCAGTTCACCTCGGGGCGCGCGCGCGCGAATTCCAGCGCGGCCGGCACCGTCACGCGGGGGCCGTGGTCGCCCCCCATGCAGTCCACTGCTACGGTGATGTCCATGCACCCATCGGCGGCCGCAAGGCGCGGCGCCTCGATGCGGAGGCTACTCGCCCTTCGTCCGCGCGACCTTCTTGCCGCGGTAATACCCGGTGGGGCTCACGTGGTGACGCAGGTGCACTTCGCCGGTCGTCGGCTCCACCGCGGTCGCGGGCGGAGTGAGAAAATCGTGCGAGCGGTGCATGCCGCGCTTGGACGGGGTCTTGCGATTCTGCGGTACGGCCATCGTCGTCTCCAGTCAATCCAGGTTCTCGGGCCTTGCGGCCCATTGCTCTTCTAGCGCTTCCCGCCGATCAGGGCCCGCAGCCCCGCGAACGGACGCCGGGGCGCGGAAACCGCATCCGCTTCGCGCGAAGCGCACTGTTCGTGCCGCGGCGCATACGGCACCGCGAGCAGCACTTCGTCTTCCACCAGTCCGAGGACCGGCATTTCACTTCCCGCCACGACGCGCTCCGGTCCTTCGGCTTCCACCGGAACGGCGGCCAGCTCCTGCTCGTCGGCATACAGCAGCAAGAGCGCTTCCGACTGCAACCTGAACGCCAGCCGCCCGAGGCAGCGCTGGCACTGCAGCTCGAGGTCACCGCTCACCTGCAACCGCAGCGCGGGCCGCCCCTGAACCAGCGGCAATCCCTCGAGCGCGTATTGAATCACCCCTTGCGCGCTCACCAGGCTTTCGCGCAGCCGAGGAAATTCACCTGCGGGTCTGCTGCCGCTCAGTTTCGAGCCGCAGCGGGCAAACTCGAAGCCGTCTATCGCCGACGCATGCGGCATGGGGCGCGGATGATATCATCCGCGAAAAAGCTCGTCAAAACAAAGTGATGGCACAGAGACGCGAACTGGTCCTCGCATCGACCTCGAAATACCGCCGCGAGCTGCTCGGCCGGCTGGGTTTGCCGTTCGTGTGCGCGTCGCCCGATGTCGACGAAACGGCTGAGCCGGGGCAGTCCCCGGCGGACCTGGCGCTGCACTTGTCGATCCTGAAAGCCAAGGCGGTCTCTCGCGACTACGCGCAGTCGCTGATCATCGGTTCGGACCAGGTCGCCTCCTGCCAGGGACGGCGGCTGGGCAAGCCCGGGACCCGCGCCAACGCGCTCGAGCAGCTCGCCTTCCTGAGCGGCCAGACCGTGCAGTTCGACACCGCGGTGACCGTGTTCGACGCCGCCTCGCGCGTGCTGCGCTCGCGCGTGGTGCCCTGCCGCGTCACGTTCCGCCCGATGACGCGCGCGCAGATCGAAACCTACGTCGATCGCGAGCAGCCGTTCGACTGCGCGGCGAGCGCGAAGTCCGAAGGGCTCGGCATCGCGCTGCTGCGCGCCATCGAAACCGACGACCCGACCTCGCTGATCGGATTGCCGCTCATCGCGCTCACCGAGCTGCTCGCCGAGGCCGGGCTTCCGGTGCTCGACGCGTGAGCGCGCTGTACGTCATCCCGTCGCCCCTCGGCGGGACCGCGCCGGAGGCGTTGCCCGCCGGCGCCGCGGACATCGTGCGCGGCCTGCGCGATTTCGTCGCGGAGAATCCGAAGACGGCGCGCGCGTTCCTGTCCGCGCTGCACATGCCCGTGCCCCTGCGCGAGCTCGACATCGCGCGGCTCGATGAACACACGTCCGCGCGGGAGGTTCCGGCGCTGCTCGCGCCGCTGCGCGCGGGCCGGGCCCTGGGCCTGCTGTCGGAGGCGGGATGCCCGGGCATAGCCGACCCGGGCGCGGAACTGGTGCGCGCCGCGCACGCCGCGGGTTTTCGCGTCGCGCCGCTGATCGGCCCGTCGTCCATCGTGCTCGCCCTCATGGGCTCCGGGCTCGAAGGGCAGCGCTTCGCGTTCTGCGGCTACCTGCCGCGCGAGCGGGCGGCGCGCCGGGAGCGCATTCGCGATCTGGAAAGCCGCTCGCGCCAGCAGCGTGAAACCGAAATCTTCATCGAGACCCCGTATCGCAACGCGGCCTTGTTCAGCGCGCTGCTCGAGGCGTGCCAGCCGGAGACGCGCCTTTGCGTCGCGCAGGCGCTGACCTTGCCGGAAGAATCCATCCAGGTGCGGCGCATCGGGGAATGGCGCGGCCNNGCCGGCGCGGCTCAGCGCAGTCCGAGCGGCAGCTTCGCCGCAAACTCGAGCACGCCCGCGGCAACGCCCGCGCCGAACCGGCGGGCGAACTTCTCGGCGAGATTTTCCTTCTGCGTGAAATCGACGATGTCTTCCGCGTTGATCACCTCGCGCGCCACGTAATCGAGACTGCCGAGCGCGTCCGCGAGACCGAGCTCGATGCTGCGCTTGCCGGTCCAGATCAGCCCGGAGAACATCTCGGGCGACTCCTTCAGCCGCTTGCCGCGGCCGTCGCGCACCGCCTTGACGAACTGCTCGTGGATCTCGCCCATCAGCGCGATCGCATAGGCCTTGTGCTTCTCGTCCACCGGCAGGAACGGATCCAGCATCGCCTTGTTCTCGCCCGCGGTCAGCAGGCGCCGCTCGATGCCGAGTTTCTCCATCAGCCCCGTGACGCCGAAGCCGTCCATCCGCACGCCAATGGAGCCGACGATGCTTGCCGGGCTCACGTAGATGCGGTCCGCCGCCACCGCCACGTAGTAGCCGCCGGAAGCGCAAAGGTCCTCGACCACCGCGTGGAGGGGGATGCCGGGATATTTCTGGCGCAGACGGCGCATCTCGTCGTAGATGGTCTGCGACTGCACCGGGCTGCCGCCGGGCGAATTGATGCGCACCACGACGCCCTGCGTGTTCTTGTCCTTGAAGGCCGCCTGCAGCGCCGTGACGACTTTCTCGGCGCTCGCTTCGCTGCCCGGCGCGATGATGCCGCCGATTTCCACCAGCGCCGTGTGCCGGCCCTTGCTCTCGGCGTACTGCGACCAATCCACGACCAGCAGGAGGATGACCGTGACGTAGGCGAACGTCAGCAGCTTGAAGAAGATGCCCCAGGCGCGCGAGCGGCGCTGCTCCTTGAGCGCGGCCGTGGCCAGCTTTTCCAGCACTTCGCGTTCCCAGCGATCCCCGTTCTCAGCCATCGTCTTCCGTTCCCAGGTAGTACACGCTCCCGTCGCGCTCCGCGAGCCGCAGGCGCAGCAACGGGGTTCCGTCGCACGGGCCGCCAATGCAGCGGCCGCTGTCCGGCGCGTACGTCGCGCCGTGCGTCGAGCATATCAAATTGCGGCCGTCCGCATCGAACACCTCGCCTGCGCGCCAGTCGAGTTCCATGGCGACATGGCCGCAGCGGTTCAGATAACCCTGCACGACACCGGCAAACCGGATCGCGAACGCGGGCGCCGGGGCGCCGAAATACTCGATCTCGAATCGCACCGCGCGCCCGCGCTCGTGCAGCGCGTCCGAGGCGCAGATCAGGCGTTCGCTTCCAGCCATGCGCGCAATTCCAGGACGCTCGCCGCGCAGTGCCGGGGCGCCAAGGCCTGCAGGACCTCCGCGCGGTGCGCGCCGTAGGCAACGCCGACCGCATCGACCCCGGCCCCCCTGGCCATCTCGAGGTCGTGCGACGTGTCGCCGATCATCAGGCAGGCGGCGGCATCGGCGGCGAGTTCGCGCATCAGCTCGAGCAGCATCGCCGGGTTGGGCTTTGGCAGCGTTTCGTCGGCGCAGCGCGTGGCGGCGAAATAGGCTCCCAGTCCGCTCGCCTGCAGCGCACGGTCCAGCCCCACGCGGCTCTTGCCGGTGGCCACGGCGAGACGATGGCCGCGCCGCGCCAAGCGGTCGATCAGCTCGGGAACGCCGGGGAACAGCTGCATCTCGGGCTCGCGCGCGAGGAAATGGTCGCGGTAGCGCAGGGCGAACTCGCCGTAGCGCGCGCGCTCCAGGGTCGGCACGGCGTGGCGCAGCGAATCGTGCAGGCCGAGACCGATGACGTGCCGCGCCCGCTCGTCATCCGGCACCGGCAGGTCGAGGTCGCGCGCCGCGTCCTGGATGCACTGCACGATCGTCGCGGCGGAGTCGATGAGCGTGCCGTCCCAGTCGAACACCACGAGCGCGTAGCGCCGGTCAGCGCGCATGGTCGGGCAGGTGCCGGCTGACGAACTGCCGAAGGGCGTCGGGGCACGGGGACTCGAAGGACAGCGGCTCGCCCGTGACCGGATGCCGGAAGGCGAGGCGATGGGCGTGCAGCATGAGGCGCTTCACGCCCTCCCCGGCAAGCCGCCGGTTCGCCTCGAAGTCGCCGTACTTGTCGTCGCCCAGCACGGGGTGGCCCGCGTGCGCCAGGTGCACGCGGATCTGGTGGGTGCGGCCCGTCAGCAAGCGGATCTCGAGAAAGCTGAATGCTTCGCCGACCGCAACGGGCTTCACCCGTGTCAGCGCCCGCTGGCCGTCCTCGCGCACACTCACCCGACGCTCGCCGGAGGCCGTCAAATACTTATGGAGGGACGCGCTGAGCTCCCGGGCGCCGCCCTGCCAGCGGCCCTGGACGAGGGCCAGATAGGTCTTCTCCACCTCGCCCTCGCGCAGCGACCGGTGCAACTCGAGCAGCGCGCTGCGCTTCTTGGCGACGATCAGGAGGCCCGAGGTGTCCCGGTCCAGGCGATGCGCGAGCTCGAGGAATCTGGCCTGCGGGCGCGTCGCGCGCAGCGACTCGATGACGCCGAAGCTCACGCCGCTGCCGCCATGCACGGCGATGCCGGAGGGCTTGTCGATCACCAGCAGAGCGGCGTCCTCGAAGACGACCGGCAGCGGCAGCGCGCGCGGCACCGGCCGCACGGGTGCCTCGGGCAGGCGCATCGGCGGCACGCGGACGCGGTCCCCCGGGCGCAGCCGGTAGTCGGGCCGCACCCGGCCGCTGTTGACCCGGACCTCCCCGCTGCGCAGCACGCGGTAGACGTGGCTCTTGGGAACGCCTTTCAGCTCGCGCAGCAGGAAATTATCGATCCGCTGCGCGGCGCTTTCCTCGCCGACTTCCACCAGATTCGCGCGTGCATTGCCTAACTTCTTCATTATGCGTATGATCTCCGGGTCTGTTTCGAGTTGCGAGGCCCAGGAACCACAAGACGCATCGGGCAAGTGCCCGGCGCCGGAACCTGCCCCATGCCTCCAGTCCGGCCGCAGCCGGGCCCGAACCAGTGGTTAATCTCGCTCACCGCAAGTAGCGATCTTACTGTAGCCATCCGCGCGTAAAGAGACTGGCAGCCCTTTTGTCGATGCATCGTCCATTGGGAGAGCACTGACCGACTGCAGACCGAGTCTCCTGCGCGCCAGGAGAACGTGAAGTGAAGCGCATGCTTTTTAACGCGACGCAGCAGGAAGAACTGCGCGTCGCGATCGTCGAAGGGCAAAAGCTCATCGACCTCGATATCGAATCCGCATCCAGGGAACAACGCAAGAGCAACATCTACAAGGGCATCATCACCCGCATCGAGCCCAGTCTCGAGGCGGCGTTCGTCGACTACGGCGAGGAGCGCCACGGCTTCCTGCCGTTCAAGGAAGTGGCGCGCAGCTACTTCCGCTCCGACGCGGAGCCCGGGCGTGCCCGCATCCAGGATGCCCTGAAGGAAGGCCAGGAACTCATCGTCCAGGTGGAGAAGGACGAGCGCGGC
>DKBI01000075.1 GCA_002451175.1 Betaproteobacteria bacterium UBA6904 | reverse complement strand
TTGAAGAGCGTGGACTTGCCGACGTTCGGCCGCCCGACGAGCGCGAGGATCGGTTTCACGATGCCCGGCGCGCGACCGGCCTCACTGCAGGCCGAGCGCGAAGAGCCCGCCGTTCCGCGTCTGCACGAGCGCGCCGCCCGGAATGGCGAGCGGCGCCGCGCGCACCGGGCTGCCGTCGGTCGCCACGCGCCCGGTGAACGCGCCCGTGTCGCGCGCGAGGAAATGCACCTGCCCTTCGAGATCGCCGACGAGCACCTCGTTGCCGAGGGGCAGCACCAGCGACAATTGCCGGTACGCGAGCCGGTCCTGCTTCCATACGCTGCGGCCGGTCCCGCGGTCGAACGCCTGCACCGCGCCCCGATCGTCGCTGACGTAAGCGAATCCGGCATCGATCGACACGCCCGTGAGCGTCGAAACGTCGCGCGCCCATTGCTGCGCGCCGCTCTGCCACTCGTAGCAGGCGACGCGCCCCTGGAAGGCCGCGACGCAGACCTCGCGCCGCTGCGCCGCCGGCTCGCCGACGACGTCGGTGACGCGCTCCAGCTCCGTGGCGCCCTTCGGCACGGCGACCGTCACTTCCCAGCGCAGGCCGCCGTTGGACGCCGCGAGCGCGATCAGCTTGCCTCCGGAAAACCCGCCGAAGACGAACCCCTCGTGGAGCGTGACGCCGGCCGGCGTGCGCACGGTGAGCGGCGCCGCCGCGCGCTGATAGACCCAGCGCCGCTTGCCATCCGCGGCGGCGAAGGCGAACACGCGGCTGTCGGCGCTGCGCACGATGACCAGTCCCTCGCTGACGACCGGGCGCGCCAGCACTTCGCTCGATACGCGCACGCGCCAGCGCGGCACGCCCGTCTGCGCCTCGAGCGCGATCACGTCGCCCTCGTCGGAGGCCACGACGACGACCTGCCCGTCGCTGCCGACGCCCGCCGAAAGCCGGGCCGCCGCCGAGACGCGCCAGCGCACCTGGCCGGTCGCCGCATCCACCCGCACCACGGTGCCGTCGCGTGCCGCGGCATACACGCTGTCGCCGGCCAGCGCCGGAGAGAAGACGAACGTCTCCGCGCTGCCGACGCCGACGTTCCAAAGCACGCGAACCGCGCGTGCACCGGAAATCGGGGTCAGCTGGGCCGGCTTGGGGCCGTCCGGACCGAAGGACAGCCACGTGAGCGGATTCAGGCTCGGCGAGCTCGAGCAGCCCGCCAGCAGCGCGGCGGCAAGCCCGGCGATGGCGCGGCGCATCGTCATTGGCCGAGCGCGTCCAGGCGCAACTGCACGCCTGCGCGCCACGCCTCGTTCTGCGGGTCGGCCTTGTCGATCGCCTCGCGGTACGCGGTTCTCGCCTCCGCGGCCTGGCCCTTCGCCCGCAGCACGTCGCCGCGCGCGGCGGCGAACTGCGCCGCGTAGGCCTCCAGCGGCTTCGCCTCGAGCTGCTTGAGCGCCGCATCGAACGCCTTCTCGTCGAGCAGCAGCGCGGCCAGGCGCAGCCGGGCCAGCTCGCGCAGGTCCGGCGCCGGCGAGCGCTCGATCACCCATTCCAGCTGCGCCTTGGCGTTCTTCGCGTCGCCATGCTCGGCGAGGAAGCGCGCCGTCACGAGCGCCCCCATCGACGCGTAGAGCGTGCGCGGAAAGTTCTCGGCGAGCGCGCCGGCGGCGTCCCGCACCGTCTTCGCGTCGTGCGCGCGGGCGCCCTTGCTGAGCGCCTCGTACAGGGTGCTCGCCTGCAGCGCCTGGTTGCGCTGGTACCAGTTCCAGCCCTGCCAGGTGGCGACCCCGAGGGCAATGGCGGCGACGAGGCTCAGCAGCAGATTGCCGTTGTCGTGCCACCACGCCTTCAGCGAGGCGAGTTGTTCCTGCTCTTCCAGATCGAGGTTTCGGGTTGCCATGTTCAGTCGGCCCTGAGTAGTTGGGAAAAACGCGCGGCGAGCGAGGCGCGCGGTTCGCGCCACTGCGGCCGCCCGTCGCGCAGCGGCTTCACCGTCACGTCGGCCGCGCGCACTTCGTCCTCGCCGATGATCAGCGCGAGCGTCGCGCCGCTGGCATCGGCCTTCTTCATCTGCGACTTGAAACTGCCGCCGCCCGCGTGCTGCACGACGGCGAATCCGGCGGCACGCAAAGCGTCGCCGAGCGCGAACGCGGCCTCGAGCGTGCCTTCGCCCTGGTGCACGACGTAGCCGTCCGGCGCCGCCACGCGCGGCGCCCGCGCCGAATCCTGGACCAGCGCCAGCAGCCGCTCGCACCCCAACGCGAAACCGATCGCGGGCGCCGGCTTGCCGCCGAGCAGCGCGAACAGGCCGTCGTAGCGGCCGCCGCCGCAGACCGTGCCTTGGGCGCCCAGCCGGTCCGCGATCCATTCGAACACGGTCAGGTTGTAGTAGTCGAGGCCACGCACGAGCTTCGGATTGAGGGTGAAGGCCACGCCCGCGGACGCCAGCAGCCGTTTCAGGCCGTCGAAGTGGGCGAGCGACGCGTCGCCGAGATACCGCATCATGTCCGGCGCGCGCGCGGTCACTTCCTGCACCATCGGGTTCTTGGAATCGAGCACGCGCAGCGGATTGGTGTGCAGCCGCCGCTGCGCATCGGCGTCGAGACGCTCGACGTTCGCCTCGAGGTGCCGCACGAGGTCGGCGCGATAGCGGGCGCGCTCTTCCGGTGCGCCGATCGTGTTCAGCTCGAGCCGGATCCCGCCCAGGCCCAGCGATTCCCACAGCCGCGCGCACAGGATGATCAGCTCCGCGTCCACGTCGGGCCCCGCGTAACCGAGCGCCTCGGCGCCGAACTGGTGGAACTGGCGGTAGCGCCCCTTCTGCGGGCGCTCGTGGCGATACATGGGCCCGGCGTACCACAGCCGCTTCGGACCGTCGTAGAGCAGATTGTGCTCGATCGCCGCGCGCACGCACGACGCGGTGCCCTCGGGGCGGAGCGTGAGATCCTCCCCGTTCAGCTCGTCGCGCCAGGAGTACATCTCCTTCTCGACGATGTCGGTCGCCTCGCCGATCGCCCGCCGGAAGAGTGCCGTGGGCTCGACGAGCGGCATGCGGATGTTGCGATAGCCCCAGCGCGCGAGCCAGTCTTCGAGCGTGCGCTCGAGCGCCAGCCACTGCGCCGCCTCCTCGGGCAGCACGTCGTTCATGCCG
>DKBI01000155.1 GCA_002451175.1 Betaproteobacteria bacterium UBA6904 | reverse complement strand
GCCTTCAAGAACAACGAGATCCAGCTCCTGGTGGCCAGCGACGTCGCCGCGCGCGGCCTCGACATTCCGGCTGTCAGCCACGTCTTCAATTACGACACGCCCTTCCACGCCGACGACTACGTGCACCGCATCGGCCGCACCGGCCGCGCCGGGCGCGCCGGCGTCGCCGTCACGTTCCTCGGCCGCGGCGAGCGCCACTTCGTGCGCACCATCGAGCGCGCGACCGGCCACGTCATGGAGGTCATGGTGATCCCCGGCCTCGAGCCGGCTCAGCGCCCGCGCATGGGCGCCTCGCGCCCGGGCGGCGCGAGGCCCGGCGGGGCGGTCCGGCACGATCGGCACCGGCCGAGCGAATCCACCCGGCGCTGGCGCTAGGCCTGCCAGACGCCGAAACCCTTTTCACGCAGCGCGATCGCGAGATCGACTTCCATCTCGCGCGCGGCATCGTAGGGCATCGGGTTGTACGCCGCGTAGAGCGCGGGCAGCAGGCGCACGCCGTAGCGCTCGACGAACCGGTTCGACTTCACGCCCGCCTTGTGGTTTGCGAAGCGCTTCTCCGGCTTCAGGCCGGTCATGCCGACGTACACGCACGGCTGCGTCGGATCGTAGTTCGGGTTGGCCTTGCGAAACTTCGGCTCGTACACCACCGCCTTGTCGAGCTCCACGACGTAAACGCTGTGCCGCTGCCGGGCCGGCTTGGGGTCTGACCCCAATCAGATCACCGTCGGCTGATCGGGCAGCTCGTCGCGATCGCCCGGCGGCGGCGGCGGCACGTGCCGGCGCAGCAGCGCGAGGATGCCGTCGATGCCCGCGCGCACGCCCTCGGCGTACCGCGCCAGCCGGAATTCCGCGACGATGCACGCGCAAACCGCGTCCCACTCGGCCTGGCTCACCCGCGCGCTCACGCCGCGGTCGGCGACGATCTCGATCGCGCGGTCGGCGAACTGCACGTAGATCAGCACGCCGGTATTGTTCTGCGTGTCCCAGACGCGCTGCTGCGCGAAGACGTCGATCGCCCGCGCGCGCGAGGACTGGCCGGCGAGCAGCGCCCGCATCGGCAGCCCGCCCTCGGCCACCACGCGCAGTTCGACGTCGTGCGCCTTCTCGGCCTCGGCCACTGCCGCGGCGATGAGGTCGCCAACGCGGGGCGGGAACGCCCGCCGCACCATCCAGTCGGGCATCACGAGGTGCTTGAGAGTGCGCGCGAGGCTCATGGCCGACTCACCAGCTCCCCGAAGAACCGCCGCCGCTGAAACCGCCACCCCCGCCGCTGAAACCTCCGCCGCTGCTTCCCGAGGACCACCCACCGCCGCCCGAGCGCCCGCCGCCCGAGGACCAGCCGCGCGAGCTACCCGAGGCGAGCGCCATGATGAACGCGATGACGCCCGCGATCAGGCCGACGGCGAGCGTGCCGAGGAACAGCGCCACGCCCGTGCCGACGAGCCCGCCGACGAGCGCGGCCGCGAGCACGCGCCCGAACAGGAGCCGCAGGATTCCGCCGAGGAACACGACGACGACCAGGCCCAGGAAGACCACGTTGCCCCAATCGAACTCCCCCAGCGCCTCGCCCCAATGCGCTTCGGCCGCGGGCAGCGGCTCGCCCCCGATCACCGCGATCATGCGGTCGACGCCCGCGTCGATGCCGCCGGCGAAGTCGCCCGCCTTGAAGCGCGGCGTGATGTACTCGGCGATGATGCGGCGCGCGCTCGCGTCGGTGAGCGCGCCTTCGAGCCCGCGGCCAACCTCGATGCGCAGGCGCCGGTCGTTCTTCGCCACCAGCAGCAGCGCGCCGTCGTCCACGCCCTTGCGGCCGAGCTTCCACTGCTCGACGACGCGAATCGAGTACTGCTCGATCGCCTCGGGCGCCGTGCTCGGCACGACCAGCACCGCGATCTGGCTGCCCTTCGCCTTCTCGAACGCCGCGAGCTTCGTCTCCAGCGCCTGGCGCTGGCCCGTGTCGAGCGTGCCGGTCTGATCGGTGACCCGCGCGCTGAGCGGCGGGACCGCGACCTCGCCCGCTGCCGGCGCTGCGAGCAGCAGCGCCGCGGCGAGCGAGACGAGCGCTTTACTTGCCGAATTCAACCTTGGGCGGCGCCGCGATGGCCTTCTCGTTCTCCACCGTGAACTGGGGCTTTTCCTTGAAGCCGAAGACCATCGCGGTGAGGTTCGAGGGGAACGAGCGCACGGTCACGTTGTAGGCCTGCACGGCCTGGATGTAGCGGTTGCGCGCCACGGTGATGCGGTTCTCGGTGCCTTCGAGCTGCGCCTGCAGGTCGCGGAAGTTGGCATCCGACTTCAGCTGCGGATAGTTCTCCGCCACCACGAGCAGCCGCGAGAGAGCGCCGGAGAGCTCGCCCTGCGCCGCGGCGAAACGCTGGAACGCCTGCGGGTCGTTGACCAGCTCGCGCGTCGCCTGGATGGAGCCCACCTTCGCGCGCGCCTCGGTCACGCCGAGGAGGATCTTCTCCTCCTGCGCGGCGAACCCCTTCACCGTGGCCACGAGGTTCGGGATGAGGTCGGCCCGCCGCTGGTACTGATTGATCACCTCGGACCACGAGGCCTTGATCTGCTCATCGGTGGTTTGCAGCGTGTTGTAGCCGCAACCCGAGAGCGTCAGGGTCGCAGCGAGAGCCAGCCATGCCAGTGCGCGTCGAGCCATCGAATCTCCTTGGATTTCCCGCCAGATGGCGGCTGGGCCGCCGGAATTCAAGCCCGCACCTAGTATGCCCCAACCGCCCCGGCGCCGGGCGCGCCGCCCGCTGGCTTCTGATCAGGGTCAAGCGCGGCCGGGGTCCGGCAGGCGACAATGCGCACCATCGCATCGGGGAGAATCGCAGGTCATGACATCCATTCAAGTCCGTCCGGCGTGCGTGCCGGGGCCAGGTTGCCTGGCGCGGCTGCCGGCAATCGTGCTGGGCTTCGTGCTCAGTTTGCTGCTTGGCCTTGCGCTGGCGCCATCGCCAGCGCTCGCGCAGGCGAAGGGTGCGGCGGCCGGCGGCCCGCGCCTGAGCAATCTCAGCATCGAAATCTGGTCCGAGTACGACCGTCCCGGCGCGGCGCTCGTCATCCTCAAGGGCGAGCTGGCGCCCGAGGTCGCGCTCCCCGCGAAGATCGCGCTGCGGTTGCCGAAATCCTCGGGCGGGCCGAGCGCGGTCGCCTTCTTCAAGGAACCGGGCGGCGGGCCGCTGAATCTCGAGCACAAGGCCGAGACGACGGGCGACGTCATCAACGTGCGCTTCGAACTGCCGGAGCGCGTCTTCCTCGTCGAGTTCTACGATCCAATTCCCACCGCGCAGCCCGCGCGCGGCTACACGTACACCTGGGCCGGCGACCTGGCCGCGGACCGCGTCACCGTGGTCACGCAGGAACCGGCGACCGCCACCGGCCTCGCGATGCAGCCCAAGCACGAGCGCACCAACACCGGCAGCGACGGGCTCAACTACCTGTCGGCGCAGCTCGGCCCGCAGCCGGCGGGCAAGGCGCTGCCGATCACCGTGCGCTACTCGAAGGGCGACGCGCGCACGACAACGGAGATCGTGAAGCCGAAGCCGAGCGCGCCGGCGGCGGCCGCGCCTGTGGCGCCGAGCGGGCCCGCTGCACCCGCGCCCGCGAGCGGCGCGCCGCTGCCCGGCTCGGTGATCGCCATGATCGCCGTGGGCCTGCTCTCGGGCGTCACGGCCCTGGGGCTCTTCCTTTGGCAGCGCCGGGGCGGTGCGCCCTCCGTTCCGCCGCACGGGGCATGCACCAAGTGCGGTGCGCCGCGCCGCGCGAATGACCGTTTCTGCGGCAAGTGCGGCGCCAAGCTCGCCTGACCNNGTACGACTGCCACTGCGGCGCGTAACCCAGCTCCACGAGCCTTGCGCGCGAGCGCTCGGCGCGATCGAGACCGATCATTGCGTCGCGCGTGCCGTGCGCCATGAAGATCGGCACGTCGCGATTCATGACGTGGCGTTCCGCCTCGAGCGTCTCGGCGAGCGGCAGCCAGGTGGACAGCGCCAGGATGCCGGCGAGACGCTCGGCATGCCGCAACCCGGTCTGCAATGCGATCGCGCCCCCTTGCGAAAATCCCGCGAGCACGATGCGTTGCGCCGCGATGCCGCGCGTCTTCTCGCGCGCGATCAAGCCCTCGAGCAGCGCCTGGGAGGCGCGGATGCCGGTCTCGTCCTCGCGGCCGCCGCCCAGCTGAAAGATGTCGTACCAAGCCCGCATGCGCATGCCCATGTTGATCGTCACCGGCCGCATCGGCGCGTGCGGAAACACGAAGCGCACCGCGAGCCCCGGGGGCAGCGCGAGCATCGGCACGAGCGGCTCGAAATCGTGCCCGTCGGCGCCGAGCCCGTGCAACCAGATCACCGCAGCGGCGGGCCGCTCGCCGCGCTCGCGCTCGACGCACTCAGGCAGTGTCATGCCGCCGGTTTCCGAAAGTGCAGCGGAAAGAGCCGCTGCACGACCGGTCCTTCCGAGGACCACGCCTTGCAGCCGTCGATGAAGTAGGGCTTCCTCTTGTCCGTGTCGGGCGCGGCTTCCGTGGCGACTTTTCCGGCCTTCGGCCAGCTGCCGATGGTCTGGAAGGCGACCGTCGCCGCGGGCATGAGCAGTTCGCGCAGGTGCGTGCAGCCCTTCGTGCCGCCGACCGCCTCGCTCACTGCGCGCCGCCATCCGCCGCCGATCTTCGCGCCGACGAGCCGCTTGTAGGCGGCCGCGACCGTGAAGCACGGATCGTACGGCGCCTCGTTGGTCGCGACGTCGATGCCGCGCACCACCATCTCGCGATCGAGCGTGAGGCGCACTTGCATGTCGTGCACGTGCTGGCCGGGCTGGCGCAGACCGCGATACGGCTCGGTGACGGCGTAGGTCTTGACGTCGACGATGCGCGCCTCGATGTCGAACAGGCCGTCGTCGCGCTCGAAGCCTTCGCAGGTGATGGTGCGCGTGTGGAGATGACGTCGCGATGCGGGTGCGGGCAAGCTCATGGCGGGGCGAATCCTCTCGGCGGGTCCGCCCCGATTGTGCCAGCCCCGCGCGTTCTAGGACGCGCCGTAGAGCGAAACACGCGCGACGGCGAGATCGGCTGCAAACGCCCGGCCGATCGCCACCAGACCCAGTCGGCGCAGCCGCCGCACGTCGAGCGGCGCGTCCAGTCGGTGCGGCTGGAAAGCGCGGAACGGCAGACGCACGACGCGCCACTCGGGCGTCGCGAGAAACGGATGGCGATAGGACTGCCAGGGCCGCGTCACCGCGTCGGTGCGCAGATGCAGCCCGTAGCGTTCGTCATTGCCGAACACCTCCAGCTCGACGCCTTCGTGCGCGCCCGCATCGAGCGCCCCGCCGTGCGCCGCGAGATCGAGCGCGATCTGCACGAACCCGCCGTTGTTCTCGAGGTGCACCGCGCCCTGCATTCGCAGCGCCAGCCGCCCGCCGACGGATTCGCGCTGCATCGATCCTTGCGAGACCCCGCCCATGACGCCATCGGTGAACAGCTGCCAGTCCGCGCCGTTGGCCGCGCGCGGATGCGGCGCACTGAGATCGTCGATCACCATCGGCGCGTGGGGTCAGACCCCGTTCTTGCCGGATTTATGCTTGAGGAGTGCGCCCAGCGCGGCGAGCGGCTTGTGCGTGGCCGATGCGGGCTGCGACTCCCGGCTGCCGCCCGAGCGCGCATCCTCGAACCGCGCGTGCTCGTTCTCGTGACAGTAGATGCAGAGCAGCTCCCAGTTCGAGCCGTCGGGCGGATTGCGGTGATGATCGCCGTCCTTGTGATGCACCGTCAGCTCGCGCAGGCGCGATCCGGGAAACTCCCGCGCGCAGCGCGTGCAGATCCACGGCAGGATGCGCAGCGCCAGTTCCCGGTAGTCGGCCTCGCTCATCGCTGGCTCACCGGCGCGCGCCAAGCGCTCCGCTCTGCAGCAACCGCTCCAGGTCGTCCGCGCCGCCCACCAGCACGCCTTGGACGAACACCATCGGCATCGTCGGCCAGCCCGTCCACATCTTGAGCGCATTGCGCCGCCGCCACGCCGACAGGTAGCTGCCGTATTCCAGATACTTGTAAGCGAGACCGGCCGCGTCGAGCAGGCGGCGCGCTTTCTTCGGGTAGGGGTTCTGCGCCATGCCGACCACGACGATCTCGTTGGCGGCGATCGCAGCCTGCACTTCACGCACGATGTCCGCCTCGTGGTCCGCCACGCGTTCGCGGATCGCCGGATGGATATGCGCTTCGTCGAGTATCGATCGCGGCATGGGCTGCTCCTTTGTTGACGCGGATCATTCCCGATCGCGCGGCCGGCGGCAAGCGGGTCGGCGCGTCCTGTTATCCTCGATACGGACGTCACGAAACCCGAGGAATCCGCCATGTCCCCACCGCTGCTGTTCACGCCGCTCGCGCTGCGCGGCCTGACGCTGAAAAACCGCATCGTCGTCGCGCCGATGCACCAATACTCGGCGATCGGCGGTTTGCCGACCGACTGGCACCTGATGAACGCGGGACGCTACGCGGCGGGCGGCGCCGCGCTCGTCATTCTCGAGTCGACCAAGGTGGAGCGGCGTGGCTGCGGCACGGTGGGCGACCTCGGCCTCTGGGACGACGCGTTCGTGGCGCCTCTGGCGCGTGTCGCCCGCCTGATTCGCGATTGCGGCGCGGCGGCCGGCATCCAGCTCGGCCACTCCGGGCGCAAGTCGCGCATCCAGCGGCCCTGGGAAGGCGGCAAGCCGCTCGAGCGCACGCCGGAGATCACCGATTGGGAAGCTTGGGAACTGGTTGCGCCCAGCGCGGTGGCCGCCGACGCCGGATCGCCGGTGCCGCGTGCGCTCTCGAAAAGCGAAATCCGCGCCGTCGCCGAGGCCTGGGGCAAGGCAGCGGCGCGCGCGCAGGCCGCGGGTTTCGACACCGTGGAGATCCACGGCGCGCACGGGTTCCTGATCCATGAATTTCTCAATCCGGCGGCGAATCTGCGCACCGACGAATACGGCGGCAGCGAGGCGAACCGCATGCGCTTCGCGATCGAAGTCGCGGAATGCGTGCGTGCGCAGTGGCCCGCCGACAAGCCGCTGTTCATGCGCCTGTCGGTGGACGACGGCGCGGGCTGGGGACCGGCGCAGAGCGTGGCGCTGGCGAAGGTGCTGAAGGCGAAGGGCGTGGACGTGATCGACTGCTCGGGCGGCGGCATCCTGGCCGGCGCGATTCCCGGCACGCCGCCCGCCTACGGCTACCAGGTGCCCTACGCGGACAGGATCCGGCGCGAAGCGGGCATCGCGAGCATGGCGGTCGGCCTGATCGTGCACCACGAGCAGGCCGAGGCGATTCTGCAGCAGGGGCAGGCGGACCTGGTCGCGCTCGCGCGCGAGATGCTCTACAACCCGAACTGGGCGATGGATGCGGCGCAGAAGATGGGCGCCGACCGGGAGTTCCTGCTCGTGCCGCCGCCGTATCGTTACTGGCTGCAGCGGCGCGCGGCGACGGTGCCTGAGGTGGTGCCGTCCACCCACGCAGCGGCGCCGGCGAAACCGGCGCGCGCGGCCTGAGGACGGATCAGCGGCGGCGGTACTGCGGACGCCGCATCGGCGCGGCCATCGGCCGCTCGTCCTTGTGGCGGAAGTTGATGCGCGCCTTGGTGAGGTCGTACGGTGACATCTCGAGGGTGACGCGGTCACCTGCGAGGATACGAATGCGGTTCTGACGCACCTTGCCGCCGGCGTAGGCAAGCACGGTCGCGCCGTTGGACAACTCCACTCGGAACTGCGTGTTCGGCAGAACCTCCTGGACCACGCCTTCCATCTCCAGCAACTCTTCCTTCGCCACAGCCCATCCTTTACTTGCAGGGGCGCGCAGTATGAGGCTTCGGGCGCCAAATTGCAAAACCGGAGCGCGCGGGAACGGCCACTACAATGCCGTGCATGTCGCGCCCCCAGATCCGCGCCGCCGGCGCCGTCGTGTTCCGCCGCGCCGAAGGCGGCGTGCAGCTGCTCGTGCTGCGCGCGTACTCGAACTGGGAATTCCCCAAAGGTCGCCTCGAGGCGGACGAGACCGACTTCGAGTGTGCGCAGCGCGAGGTCTGGGAGGAGACCGGCCTCACGGATCTCGCCTACCCGTTCGACGAGGCGTTCCAGGAAACGCTGCCGTATGCCGCCGGGAACAAGATCGCGCGCTACTACCTGGCGCAGACCGAGACCGCCGTCATCACGCTGCCGAAATCGCCCGACCTCGGCCGCCCCGAGCACGACGAGTGGCGCTGGGTGTCGTTCGAGCAGGCCGAAGACCTGCTGCCGCCGCGCCTCGCCATCGTCCTCGACTGGGCGCGCCACACCCTCACCGGCAACTGAGTCGGTAAATTGGGGTCTGGATTGGGGTCAGACTCCTTGGGGTCAGAGTCACTGACTCTGACCCCAAGGAGTCTGACCCCAATCATCGTTCGACGCGGTTGCGGCCGTTCTGCTTGGCGCGGTAGAGCGCCTCATCGGCGGCCTTGAGGACCTCTTCGGGCGTGCGGGCGCGGCGGCTTGGCGCCGCCGCGCCGATCGACACCGTGACCGAGAGCACCTGCTCGAGATCCTGCGCGTCGCGCTGCGCCCCCTGGCTGCGCCGGTCGCTGTCGCGGATGACGAGCGCGCGCTGCTCGATCGCCGTGCGCACCGCCTCCAGGTGCGGCATCGCCTGGCTCACGCTCGTGTCGCGAAACACGAGCGTGAACTCTTCGCCGCCGTAGCGGAACGCGCGCCCGCCGCCCGGCGCTTCCGCGAGACGCGACGCGACGAGCTTCAGCACCTGGTCGCCGATGTCGTGGCCATGCGTGTCGTTGAACTGCTTGAAGTGGTCCACGTCCACCATGGCGATGCAGTACGCGGGCCCGAGCGCGTTGAGCGTCTCCTGCAGCGCCCGCCGGCCGGGCAATGCCGTCAGCTCGTCGCGAAACGCCATGCGGTACGACTCCTGCAGCACGGCGACGACGAGGATCAGGCCCGCCGCGGAGACGAAGACGCCGAACACGCCCGGGCGGGCGGCCCACTCGCAGGCGACGAAGAACGCGGCCACCGCCGCGGCGAGTCCGACGCTGAGGGGCGAAGGCTCGGCATCCTCCCGCGGCCAGGCGCGCCAGACCGCGGCGACGAAGGCCGCCGCGAACAGCAGGCGCCCGATCCACGGCGTGGGCGGACTGCGCAGCAGCCAGTGGTCGAACACGCCGTACCAGGCGCTTCCCGCGAGCGCGCCCTGGCCGGCGCTGGCGATCCACATGGCGAGCGCAAACTCGACGGCAAGCGCGATCAGCCAGCGGTAATCCCGGTGGTGGCGCACGCCGCGTTCCGCCATGAGCAGCGAGGCCAGGATGTTGCCCGGCACGACGACCACGGCAACCACGAAGGCGACCCGCGCCACGAAGCTCGCCGCGCCGAAATCGAGCGCCAGCTGGTAGCCCCAGTACGCGAGCAGGATCGACACCGCGGCGATGAACGCCCGCCCGCGGTTGAACCCGAGGGTGACGGCGGCCGCGGCGAGCAGCCCGGCGTACGGACCGAGCGTCTTCAGGCCGGCCAGCGAGCCCGGCAGCTGCGGACCGAAGGCGAGCGCGAGCGCCGCGGCGAGCAGAATCGCCGCGGGGGCGAGGATGGGGAGGAGCGGTGCGGGGATGCGGAGCGGCAAGTTGGGGCGCGTCAGGCCCCGATGCGGTCGGGGCGGAAGCCGATGTCGCATAGCTTACCGCGCTGCGCGCGCTTGCCCTCGTGCTCCGCCAGCTGGCGCCTGTCGAGCGTCGCGACCGCGCGGTTCTTGCGACGGATGCCGGACACGGCCAGGGTCTTGCCGTCGCTCGCCGCGATCGCCGCCAGCGCGACGCCCTCAGGCAGCCCGATGAGCTGCACGCCGACGCCGCCGTTCGGGCGCGCGGGCACCTCCTCGAGCGGAAAGACGAGCAGGCGGGCGTCCGAGGAGAGCGCCGCAACGCTGCGCTCGTCGCCGACGACGACCGGCGCGAGCGCCCGTGCGCCCTCGGGCACCGACATGAAGTCCTTGCCCTGCCGCGTCTTGGTGGCGAGATCGCCCACCTGGCACAGGAAGCCGTAGCCCGCGCTGTTGGCGAGCAGCAGCTTGGTGAGCGGCGCCGCGACCGCAATCCAGACGATGCCGTCGGAGCCGGAGTTGACGAGCGTGTTGACGGGCGCGCCGTCGCCGCGCCCCGACGGCAGCGCGGCCGCATCCAGCGTGAAGCACTTGCCGCTCGCGGTGAGCACGTTGATCGCGTCGGTCGTCTTGCACTCGATCTCGGCGAAACGCGCATCGCCGTCCTTGAAGTTCACCGCGGACATGTCCACGCCGTGGCCGCTGCGCGCGCGCACCCAGCCCTTCGCCGACAGGATCACCGTGATCGGCTCCTCGACCACCGTGCGCTCGATCGCCGCGCGCTCCTCCGGGCGGATCAGCGTGCGCCGCGCGTCGCCGTACTGCTTGGCGTCGGCCTCGAGCTCCTTGCCCACCAGCTTGCGCAGCGCCTTGTCGTCGCCGAGGATCGCCTTGAGCTCCTTGCGATCGGCCTCGAGGCGCTTGCGCTCGTCGTTCAGCTTCACGCCGTCCAGGCGCGTGAGCTGCCCGAGGCGCAGATTGACGATGTCCTCGGCCTGGCGCTCGGAGAAACCGTACTTCTCCTGCAGCTTCTGCTTCGCCTCGGCCTGATCGTCGCAGGCGCGGATCAGCTTGATGATCTCGTCGATCTTGACGAGCGCCATGAGACGGCCGAGGACGATGTGCAGCCGCTCCTCGCAGCGCTCGAGGCGGTGCGCGGTGCGCCGGCGCACCGTGTTGATGCGGAACTCGCCCCACTCGCGCAGGATGCCGAGCAGATCCTTCGTCTCGGGGAGCCCGTCGAGCCCGAGCCACGTCAGGTTCACCGCCACGCGCGTCTCGAGGCTCGTGTGCACGAGCAGCGCCTTCATGGTCTCCTCGGGGCTCTGGCGCGAGGAGCGCGGCTCGATGACGAGCCGCAGGCGCGACTTGCGGTCGGACTCGTCGCGCACCGTCTCCACCTGCTCGAGGATGAACTGGCGCAGGCGCTTCTGTTCCTGCGAGGTCTCCTTCTTGCCGGTCACCGGGCGCGGGTTGGCGAGCGCCTCGATCTCCTCGAGGACCTGGCGGCAGGACACGCCGTGCGGCAGCTCGGTGACCACGATGCGCCACTGCCCGCGCGCGAGCGGCTCGATCTGCCAGCGCGCGCGCACGACGAGCGATCCGCGCCCGGTCTCGTAGGCCTGGCGGATCTCCTCCGGCGGCGAAATGATCTGCCCGCCGCCCGGGAAATCGGGTCCCGGCAGCCGCTCGAGGATCTCCTCGAGCTTCACGCGCGGATGGCGGATGACCTCCGCGGCGGCGGCCGCGACCTCGCCCAGGTTGTGCGGCGGGATGCGCGTCGAGAAGCCGACCGGGATGCCGAACGAGCCGTTCAGCAGCCCGAACGGCAGCCGCGCGGGCAGCAGCGCCGGCTCGTCGAACTTGCCGTCGTAGTTGCGCACGAAGTCGACCGTGCCTTCGCCGATCTCGGCGAGCATCAGCTCGGCGTAGCGCGAGAGCTTCGCTTCCGTGTAGCGGTACGCCGCCGCGGCGTCGCCGTCGCGCGAGCCGAAGTTGCCCTGTCCGTCGATGAGCGGATAGCGCATCGAGAACGGCTGCGCCAGATGCACCAGCGCCTCGTAGGTCGAAGAGTCGCCGTGCGGGTGATACTTGCCGAGCACCTCGCCGACGTAGCGCGCGCATTTCGCGAAGCCCTGGGCGTTGGTCTCGCCCATGGCGTAGAGGATGCGCCGCTGCACCGGCTTGAGGCCGTCGGCGACCTCTGGCAGCGCGCGCGCCTTGACCGTGGAGACCGCGTAGGTCAGGTAGGCCTGCGAGGCGTGCCGCTCGATCGGCGCGGCGTCGTCGCCGTTTTCCGGGGCGAACAGATCGGGCGTGCGGGTGTCGTCCATGGGCGATCAGGAGGAGAACAGGTCGAGCTGACGGTCGGCGAGGGCGACGGCCGTCTCCACCGCCTGTTTCGCTTTGCCCAGGTCGTCGGCGGCGCCGGTGCGGCCCGACGCCTCCCACGTGTAGCGGGATGGCGCCGCCTTGTCGGCGTGCAAAGTGACCTTGCCGAGCTTCGCCTTGCCGAGCCAGTACACGTGCCCGTCGTAGCCGCGCTCCCAGAACGGCTTCGCCTTCGACTTCCGCTTCCTGGGGTCTGACCCCAATGGGCTCATATGTCCGCCTCCACCGTCTTCCAGTGCTCGCGCATCCAGTTGCGCCGGCCCTCGGCCTCGCCCGAGTCCATCAGCAGCTCGAACGTCTGGCGCGCCTTCTTCAGCTGCTTCGCCTCGAGCTGCATGCGCACGAGGCGCCGCGTGTCCGGGTTCATGGTGGTCTCCCACAGCTGCTC
>DKBI01000234.1 GCA_002451175.1 Betaproteobacteria bacterium UBA6904 | reverse complement strand
CACGCGGCAATGGCCCACACGCCGCTCACCGCGGCTGCCACCTGACTGAGATTGGCCATGTTGTCCTCCAGATCCTTCTATTGGCCGGCGAGTTTCGGCAGCAGCAGGCGCAGGCCGCTGACGACGGCGGGGCCAAGCAGCACCACGAAAAGCGCCGGCAGGATGCAGAACACCAGCGGGAAAAGCATCTTCACGGGCACCTTCGCCGCCGACTCCTCGGCGATCTGACGCCGCTTGACGCGCAGCCCGTCCGAGTGGACCTTGAGCGATTCGGAAATGCTCGTGCCAAAGCGGTCGGCCTGCACGAGCATCGCCACCAGCGAGTCGACATCCTCCAGGCCCATGCGCAGCGCCAGATTGCGCAGCGCCCGCTCGCGCGAGGCGCCCGCGCGCAGCTCGAGGCTGACCAGGTGCAGTTCCTCGTACAGTGCCGTGCTCTGCAGCCGCAGCTCGTCGCCGACCCGGGCGATTGCCGCGTCGAGCCCGAGGCCCGCCTCCACGCAGATGCGCATCAGATCGAGCGCATCCGGGACGACCTCGAACAGTTCCCGCTGGCGCAGCGCGACCATGCGCGCGAGAATCACGTTCGGCAGGTAGTAGCCGATCGCGGCCAGCAGCACCAGCAGCGTCAGGAACAACCCCGCGCGCATCTCGAGTCCGGTGGCCCCGGCGAACAACCAGAATGCGCCAGGGACCACGAACGTCAGCAGCGTCTTCATGGCGAAATAGAAGAGCGGGGCGCCCGCGTTGCGCAGCCCCGCGTTCAGGAAACGCACACGCAGCGGAGAGCTGTCCCAGGTCTGCTCCGGCAGGGAGAGCCGGGCGAGCGGCTCCAGCATGCGGCGCCAGAAGCCGCCCGCGCCGCTCACCGGAGGGGCCGGATGCGTCCCCTGCGCGACGGCCTCGAGGCGCCGCGCCTCGGGTGGCGGATTGAGGAGGAACAGCGTCACCGAGGCCACCCCCGCGACGACCAGAAACGTAAAGACCAGGAATCCGAATTGGGCAGTTGTCATGGCCAGCCTCAGATTCGCACCGCAATCGTGCGCCAGAGCCAGAAGATGCCGAACGCCATCAGGACGGCCGCCGTCAGCGCCATCCGGATTCCGATGGTGTCGGTCCAGAGCAGCGAGATGAATCGCAGGTTGATGAAGCTGATCACGCCCACGAGCACGAAGGGCATCAGGCTCAATATCCACGCGGAAAGGCGCCCTTCCGCAGACAGCACCCGCACGGCGCCTTTGAGCCGCATCCGGTCGCGGATCAGCGCGGCGATGCTCGTCAGCAGTTCGGCGAGATTGCCGCCGGTTTCGCGCTGCACGAGGACGGCGACCACGAAGTAGCGCAGGTCCGCGCTGTGCACGCGCGCCGCGAGGTTGACGAGCGCATCCTGGACGGGGAGCCCGAAGTTGATCTCGTCGAAGGTGGCGCGGAATTCCTGCGCGATCGGCTGCGGGCCCTCGACGCCGACCATGTGCAACGCGCTCGAAAACGCGTGCCCCGCCTGCATGGCGCGCGCCATCAGGTCGAGCGCGTCGGGCAGCTGGATTTCGATCGCATTCATGCGCTGCTGCCGCAGCCGCAGGACGTAGCCGAACGGCACGAATGCACCGAGCGCAGCCGCGGCCGCGGCGAGGATCCATTGCGGCGACAGCCACGCGGCGACGCCGGCGGCGGCCAGCGCGAACGCCAGCCCGAGGCCGAGAAGGCGCGCCACGTTGAGGCTCGACCCGGACTGGACCAGCACGCGATCCAGGGCGTGCACCCGCGGGACCGCCAGCAGCACCCGCTCCATGGCCGGCGCATCGCTCAGCAGGCGTTTCTTCAGCAGCGGCACGTTGACGCTCGCGGCGCCTGCCGACATGGTCTGCAGGCGGTGCTCGATCCGCCGGGCCTCCGGGCCGCGGTAGGCGTTCCACGTCAGGTAGGCGCCCTCGATGAAACCCGCCACCGCGAGGAAGACGAGGATGACGAACAGCAGGTAGGTGAGGTCCATGGCCGCCCTACTCCTGTCTGCGCGCCGGATCGAACAGGTTGTCCGGCAGCGAAATGCCGCGAACCCGCAGGCGATCGACGAACTTCGGGCGGATTCCCGTAGCGCGGAAATGTCCGCGCACCTTGCCGTCCGGGCCGACGCCGGTCTGTTCGAAGGTGAAGATCTCCTGCATCGAGACGATCTCCCCCTCCATGCCCGTGATTTCCTGGATGCTGACGATCTTGCGCCGTCCGTCCGTCAGGCGTGCGATCTGCACCACNNGGGCGCATGCGCAGACTGTTGCGCACCAGCGCGCGCTGCGTGACCTCGCCCCTGCCTTCGATGTTCGGCGGGCGCGTTTCGAGCCGCACGACGTGCGGCTGCTGCAGCTTGAGCTCGGCGGCATCCTCGATGGTGATGATCCGCTCGGTGGGCGGAATCGCGCCCGACATGATGTTGAGCAGCGTCGTCTTGCCGGTGCCCGTGCCCCCGGAGATGAGGAGATTGGTCTTTGCCTTCACCAAGCCGCTGATCAGGTCCGCCATGCCTTCCGTCAGCGTGCCGAAGGCGACGATGTCCTTCATGCCCAGCGGCACGGTAGCGAACCGGCGAATCGACAGCACCGGGCCGTCGAGCGCGAGCGGCGGAATCACCGCGTTCACGCGCGAGCCGTCCGGCAGGCGCGCATCGACCATGGGGCTGGATTCGTCCACCCGCCGGCCAATGCGCGAGACGATCTTCTCGATGATGCGCATCACGTGCTGGTCGTCGTCGAAGCGCACCTCCGTGGGCTCCAGNNTTGCGCTCGGACTCGTTGATCGCCGAGCGCTCCTCCGCCAGCAGCCGCTCGACCAGACCCTTCAGTTCGCCGCGCAACTGGTCCGCTGGCATGCGTTCCAGCGCGCCCAGGTCCACCACGCCCAGGAGCTTCTCGTGGATGCGGGCCTTCAGCGCGGCCTGCGCCGGACTGAGCCGCCACGACCGCGGCGTCTCCGCCAGTTTGACGGGGGCTTCCCTGCTTTCAATCAGACTGTCTCGGAGTGACATGGCGATCCCCTCAGGGTTTCGGCTTCGATGCATTCATGGGCTGCGAAACAGCTGCCCGAAGACGCCGCGGCGCGGCGCCTCCGTTCCCGCCAGCTCCTTCGCGTGCGCGCGGATGGCTCGCGACACGGCGGCGCCCGGCGCGAGCTTCGCGACGGGGACGCCCTGGTTGACCGATGCGCTCGCATGGGCAAAATCGTTCGGCACCTTCCAGGACACCTCCACCGCGAGCGCCTTCTCCACTCGCCGGATCGGCACGTCCACGTCCTTGTCCAGGCGATTCACCGCCACCTTGATCTTTTCGCCGTCGTAGCCGAGCTGGTGGAGCGCGCGAACCAGCCGTTTCGCGTCGCGAATGAACGGCAACATGGCCTCCAGCACGACGTAGATGCGATCGGCGCGATCCAGCGCCTTCATTGCGCGGAGGTCNNGCGGAGGCGAGGAAGGTGGCGTCCAGCCGCTCGATCTGCCGCGCCACGTCGGCGACGGACATCGTGATTTCACGGTCGGTCAGGTAGAAGGACGCATCGCCGTATTGCATGTCCAGGTCGATCAACAGCACGCTCTTTTCACAATCCGCTGCCAGGGCGTAGCCGAGGTTAGTCGCGAGAAACGTCGCCCCGCTCCCCCCTTTGCAGGACAGGAACGCGAGCAGCTTCGCGCGCGGCCGGGGCCGCGCCGACAGACCGACCCATTTGCGGGCGCGCTCGACCGCTGCCAGGAAATCGCTCCTGGCGATCGGCCAGGCGAGGACTTCGCGGACGCCGGCCCGCATGGCGTCGAGCAGCAAGGCTTCGGAGCGCTCGCTGCAGAGAATCAGCACGGTCAAATGGGGCTGGTGGCGCGTCATGTCCTCGACCGGTGCGAAATCGGGCTTCTCCGCGTCCGTGTAGTCGAGTACGAGCAGGTCCGGACGGTCCGTGTCGCTGACGGCCGGGGTCACGCCCTGCGTCGCGCGCCGGTGAAATGACAACTCCGCGCCGTGCTCGTGGCCGTGGAGCAATCGGCGGATTTCCTCGAGCAACTCGGCCTTCGCGGATACGAATGCGATCTTCATGGCGCTCCGTTGTTGCCCAGGCTCTCGCGCGGCAGCGCGGTCGAGAACGGCGGAATCGCCACCGGCGTGGCGATCGGCCAGAAGAACCACGGTGCGACCGTGCAGCCCGACAGCGACACGCGGACGTGCGTGCACGTGGCAAGGTCGCAGCCCATGGGGTAGCGGGCAACCGCGGCGTCGCAGGTGTCGAGCAGCGGCAGGGTCTCCAGAGTCCTCGTGACGATGTCGGCGTCGCTGGCGATCGAGCTGACGACCGCGAGCCGCGCGCCGCGCCGCGTGGCCTCGATCGCGGAGTTGAAGGTGAACAACACGATGCCGAATTGCAGGATGCCCACCAGCAGCGTCACCAGGAGAACCGACACCAGCGCGAATTCGACGATGGCGGCGCCGCGTTGCGTGCACTGCAGGCGATTGCCGAGTCGCGTCACTGGGGCGCCTCGTACATGCAGGTCTTCACGGGGGCGAAGGAAATGTTGGGCACCACCAGCGGGACGAAGGAGACGAACTCGTACCCGGTGATGGAGACGCATCGAAACGCGTCTTGATATCCGCCGCTGGCGGTCACGACGCCGTGCGGCTCCGCGCTGACCAAGGCCGGGCTGAGCCCTGGCAGTAGCGATTCGCACCCGGCGGGAGGGCACTCTGTGGTGGCGCGGACGCCGTACACCGCGAGATTCCGTGCCTGCGGCCAGTTGGCTTCGATGTTGCCGAACGTCAGCTCGCGCGCCGCCGCCCGGGTCGCCTTGAGCAGGGTGTTGTACTCGTAGAACGCGCGCCCCAACTCGGTGGCGCCGAATGCGATCAACACCAGAATCCCGGCGAGCAGCGCCATCTCGACTGCGGCCACGCCACGCTGTCTTGTCGTCGTGCGCAGGGAGAGGATCATTCGACGAGTTGCGGCGTGAGTGCGCCGCCCATGCCCGGCAGACCGCTTGTCGTGCAGGGCGCGTCGTAGTCCGGTCCCAGGAACTCCATGCGCAGGACGGGCTTGGGATCGGAAACGATGGGTTGCAGAAGCAGAATGCATGCCCAACCGTAAACCTGCTGGTTCTCCCCTCCGGGTTTCCAGTCCGCGCAGCGGATGATCGGCACGATGGCGACCCGCCGGTCCGTACCGTTGGGCGCCGCGTGCTGCGCCGTCGATGAAGGCGACGGGCTTCCAGGCAGCTTCTCCGACCGGCCCTTGTCGTCCAGGATGCTTGCGGGGTCGTACGGCGCGTTGACTTTGCGCTTCTCCTTGAAATCGGCGTACGCGTTGCAGGAGGTTGCCTTGTCCTTGCATGCGCTCGTCGGCGGCCACGACCCGCCAGCGCCCGTTGCGCCAAACGCCTCCGGATTCCANNCTCGTGTTCCAGGCCTGAGCGATGCCCTGGTCGACGCCGGCCTGCGCGCTCGAGATCGTCTCGTCCCCTCCGAGGTCGCTGCGGCCGTTGAAGGCGATCAGATCGGCCACCTCGCGCGCGCCGGCAGGCTGGCCGGGAAACCGCATCCAGTCGTAATTGCCGGTAACGCCGCTGCCCGACCCCAAGCGGCCGCCATACCACTGGCCGACTTCGAGACCCCAGTAGATCTTGCTGGCGGGAATCGTCTGTCCCGGGTCTTGCGTGCACAGGCCGATGGGCAGCGCGTAATGCGTCTGCGACGGTCCCAGCCGGGCGATCGCCGTCGCGGCGATGGCCGCCGACTGCGTCCCCGCCAGCCGCATGATCCACAGCGCCACGCTCTTGCCGCCCGAACCGTGCGGCGTGCAGCGCGCGTACAGTGTTGCGCTGCTGATCTGCGCCGGGTCGCGCGTGTACTCGCCGGCCAGCGCCGTGCTGAACCCGATGTCCTCCTGGAGGATTTCGATGTCAGCCGATTGGAAGTCCACCCTGTTCTGGGTGCCGACGCTGATCCCCGCGCTCGTCGCTCGGTCCACGGTGCTCGCATCCCAAGGCGGCAGCCTGCGCACGGCGGCGAGCGCACAGGCGTCGGCGGCGTTCTGCATCTCGGTCTTCACCACGTAGAGCCGCCCGAGATCGAGAACCAGTCCCAGCACCAGGCACAGCATGACGATGGACACGGCGACGATGACCGAGACGGCGCCGCGTTGCAGCCGCGGCCGCCTCGCTTGCGCGTCGCCGGTGTTTCTCATCAGGGTCCCCGGATGCTTTCAGATGACCTCAACGCGTGCTCGTGCCGCCGCTCTGGCCGCCGACGCCGATCGTGAAGACGTTGGCCGGCGGCGGCGGGGACTCGAAGCTCTTCTGGTAGCGATCCATGGTCGCCTTCGCCGCAGTGCCGTCGATGCCATCCGGCGCCGGGGCCGAGCGACCGGCATCCGGATTCACGATCTGCCGCGCCTTGGCGGCGCGCACCGCGTCGCCAAAGTTCTCCTCCTCGCGATAGCGGTTTTCCGCGCAGCCGGCGACCAACACCGTGGCGAGCCCGATGGCCCAGACCAGCCGTTTTGTCGTGTCCATGTGTGGCTCCATTTACTTGAGTTCGAATCCCGGCGCGGCAGCCGGCCTCTGCCCTGCAGCTGGCGGCGGCGCGGGCGGCGTGCCTTGCATGCGGCCCTCCAGCATCAGTTCGACCGGCGTGGGCGGCACGAAA
>DKBI01000094.1 GCA_002451175.1 Betaproteobacteria bacterium UBA6904 | reverse complement strand
GGCAGCATCAGGTCGAGCACGATGAGGTCGACGCGCTCGCGGCCGAGCTGCCGGTCCATCCCGGTCGCATCCGGGACGGCGAGCACTTCGAAGCCCTGGCCGCCGAGATAGCGCACCAGCAGGTCGCGCAGGCGCTGGTCGTCGTCCACCACCAGAATTCGCGTTTTCAGTTCAGCCATGGTTCCGGAACATAGCGGTGAGTCGGGGCCTCTGGGCAACCGTGTGTAACGTCGGCGAGACGGGGAAACGAATTGTTACAAAATTCGACCCGGCTGGGCGGGCGCGTGCGGTGGAAGGTTCGTAACATGCAAGGCGTCATGCGGATTTTCGTCCTCTTGCTCGTGCTTTCCGCGCTGCCCGCGGCTGCCGTTGCGGACGAGCGCGGCCCGCGGAAGCACGGCCCGGGATCCCGGTGGGAGCACGAGGCGCAGCCGATGGCGCCCGGCGGCATGAGCTGGGAGGAGCGGCAGCGCCTGCGCGACGAATTGAAGTCCGGCCGGCGCGAGGGCTGGCGCCGCGAATGGCGCGGGGCGCAGGCCGATCCGCGGCGCGGCCCGCCGCCCATGGCGCCGGAGGACCGCGAACGCTTGCGGCGCGACCTGCGCGAGGTCAATCGCGAGATGCAGGGCCGGCGCTGAGCGGTCCGCACGGCGCGCGCGCGGGGCATCAGCGCCCGCGCTTCAGCGCCTCCAGCGCCTGATGCATGGCGGCCTCGGCGCGGGCGCGCTCCTCCCCCGGCATCGCGGCCGGATCGACCTGGATCGTGAAGCCGTCGCCCGACACTTTCACCGCCGCCGGCGCGTCCCTTTCGCCGACGCGACCGACCAGGCGATAGGGCTGCACCGGCGCGCTGAAGCCTTTCACCTGGAGCGGCGGCTGCGCCTCGCAGTCAAACTGCGCGTTGACGAGCGTCCAGGTCTCCTCGGACATCAGGATCTGCCCGGGCAGCGCATTCGATTCCAGGCGCGAGGCAAGGTTCACCTGATTGCCGATGATCGTGTACTCCATCCGGCTGTCGCTGCCGAAGTTGCCGACGGTGCAGTAGCCGGTCGTGATGCCCATGCGCACCTCGAGCGCGCGTCCGATGCCGCGGGCCTGCCACTCCCGCGCCAGCCGGTCGATCGTCTGCTGCATCTCCAGGGCCATCTCGACGCAGGCGAGCGCGTCCTCCTGCACGCCGCGCGATTCGGGATCGCCGAAGAACACGAGCACCGCGTCGCCGATGAACTTGTCGAGCGTGCCGCCGTGCTTGATGACCAGCTCGGCCATGGCATTGAGGTAGCTGTTGAGCAGGTAGGAGAGATCCTCCGGTTCCATGGCGTCGGTGCGCGCCGTAAATCCGGCGATGTCGGAGAAGAACACCGTCAGCTTCTTGCGATGCGTGAAGATGCCGGTGCCGGTCCCGCCTTCGAACAGGCTCTTGTAGATCTGCGGCGAGAGGTACTTCGACAGCTGCCGCGACAGCGCGGCGAGCTTGGCCTCGCGCGCCGCGAGTTCCTCGTTGACGCTGAACACCTCGCCGACCAGCGGGCCGACGACGCGCGCGTGCATCGCCATTCCGACCGCCAGCGCAACCAGCGCGAGCAGGCCGGTCACCAGCGCCGCCTGGAAGAACGGGCTGCGGATTTCGGCCATGTCGATCTTGGCAATGATGCCCGCCTCGAGGAACGGCAGGTATTCGTAGGCCGCCAGCACCTCGGTTCCGGTGAAATCCGGCGCGCGAATGACGCCCGACGCCCCGGCCGACGCGCGCAACGCCGGCGCGGCCGTCTCGCCCTCCAGGGGCAATGGCGGCGGCACCTGGAATCCGAGCTTCGGCTCCGGGAGCAGGAAGTGGAGCATGCCGCCGTGCTTTTCGACGAGCACGATCTCGCCGGTCTCGCCGAATCCCCGGTACCGGAAATGCGACTCGCGGATCTGGGAGAGTGTGTCCGCCCGGCTGCTGCGCAAGGGCTCGGTATGCACCGCGTCGAACTTGGCCACGGCCTCGATCAGCCGCGCCTGCGACCGCGCCAGCTCCTGCAGCTGCACTTGCGTTTTGTCCAGGACGACCTGGTACAGCGACCAGAACGCGCCCGCCGTCACGGTGAGCGCGATGCCCGCCATGATGAGCAGCGAGCGCGCCTGGATCTGCCGCCTGCTGATGCGCATGGCCTCAGGGCCTCAGCGCCTGGCGAGGGGCCGCGAGGTCCGCGTAGGTCTCGGCGCGGATTCTGGCGATCGTGCCGTCGCGCAGCATCTGCCTGAGGATCGGCTCGACCTGCGGAATCAGGAACGCGTGGCTCTTGTGCAGATAGTGATACAGCAGGTACGAGTCGAGGACCGTGGCGCCCAGGCTCTCCGGGCTGGCCTGGCTCCGCCGAAGCCAATCCAGCGCGACGACGACCGGCGCGGCCACGGCGTCCACTTCGCCGCGCAGGAGCAGCGGGAAGAGCTCCGCGTAGGTGTCGACCTGGCGCGTCTTCAGTCCGCGCGTCGCGCCCTCCAGCGCGACGACGCCGCGAACGATGCCCACCCGCAGCGGCGCGAGGTCGCGCCAGGCCGAGGGCCGGAAGTCCGGTTTCTTCGAGAAGACGGCGATGTCGAGGTAGCTGATCGGCACCGGAACCTGAACGAGATTCGGATAGCGCTCGCGGATTCCGTCGATGCGATGCACCTCGCCGGCGACCTCTCCCGCGTTGGACTTCTGCAGCGCGATCTCGCCCGCATGGCGCTGGACCTCGATCTCGATGCCGAGCCGGCCGTAGGCCGCCCGCAGCACGTTGACCCCGACGTCCACGTCGCGCGCCTCGGCCACCGCGGCGAGCGTGATCTTCTGCGGGCGCGGCTGCGCCAGGGCCATGCCGGCCGTCGCCAGCAGCAGGACGCTCGTCAGAGAGGCGATCAGCCGATGCGGGCGCACGGTCACGTCGCTCGCTTGCCGACGACGAGCTCGACATTGCTGGCCGGCACGCGCACGCCGAGCCATCGGCGGAGGCGCTGGATCTCGCTCGCGGGCAGCGTTGCGGAGGTCTCGAGCACGATCAGCATGGTATCGCGCGCCTCGGGGGTCGCGGTCGGCACGCGGGCGACCGTCGCGCGACTCACCCGCGACGACTGCGCGCGAATTTCCTCCGCCAGGCGCGCGTGATCCGCTTCCTCCGCGCGGCGGCGGCCGAGCTGCTGCTCCAGCTCCGCGGCGCGCGTGGCCTTGGCCTCGAGCGCCGCAGCGCGCGCGGCGTTGCTCTCCAGGCTGCGCAGCGCCGCCCGATTCACTTCCTGCTGCAGCTCGCGCTTGAGCCCCGCGACATCGATTTCCTGGCGTTGCTCCGCCGGGCGCCGGACCTCGAGGCGCGCGTCGGCGAGATCGAACGCCGCGAGACGCGACTCCAGGCTGCGGCGCAGCTCGGGTGTCACCACGCCGCCGATGACGCTGACGTGGATGGCGCGGCGCGCCGGGTCGATCTCGCGCACGAGGATCACCAGGTCCGGGTGGCTGGCGTCCAACGCGGCGACGTAGCGCTTGGCCTGCGTCGTGAACACCTCGTCGCGCACCATGTCCGCGGCGAGGTAGACGCTCGGCGCAAGCGTCAGCGTGATGGCAGCGACGATCAGGGCGCGCCCGCGACGCCGCGCGCGCTCGTCGGGAAACGTGTGCAGGGGAAGCCGCAGCACGCGCGTGATGGCCAGCGTGGCGAAGGCGATGAACACGCTGTTGATGGCGAACAGGTACAGCGCGCCGAGGATGAACCCCGCGTCGCCCCGCGCCACGCCGAAGCCCGCCGTGCACAGCGGCGGCATCAGCGCCGTGGCGATCGCCACGCCGGGAATGACCGTGGTCTTTTCCTTGCGCGTCAGGCCGACCATGCCCGCCGCGCCACCGAAGAACGCGATCGCCACGTCCCAGATCGTCGGCGTGGTGCGCGCCAGCAGCTCCGAATGGGCGTTGGACAGCGGCGAGACGAGGAAGTAGAGGGTGGAGGTCAGCAGGCTGATGCCGGCGAACACGGCGAGGTTGCGCAGCGCAGCGCGGATCAGTTGGGTGTCGTTGATGCCGGCGCCGTAGCCCGCGCCGAGGATCGGGCCCATGAGCGGCGAGATCAGCATGGCGCCGATGATCACGGCGGTCGAGTTGACGTTCAGGCCGACGGACGCGATCAGGATGGCGAACATCAGCACCCAGATGTTGGTGCCGCCGATGCGCATGCCGTCGCGGATCGAGGCGTCGATGGCTTCGGGCGTCGCCTGTCCGAGCCGCAGGTTGAAAACCCGGGCCAGCGATCGAGCGCTCATGTCCTCGCTCATGGGGTCCTCGGCGCGTTGGTCAATGGGCGGGACAGGGCGTGACGCGTTCACCCGCAAGCGCGGCGTGCCGTCGCACGATCCCGTCGGACGGTCGGGGTACTCAGCGGGCAGCGCATCCGTTCACCCGCCGAACACCAGACCTTCCGGCACGTCGAAGCGCTCGTCGTCGCTGAAGACGATCCGGTATTGGCCGCGCTCGTCGCGCGTGAACTTCATGGGCTGCGGCACGTCCGCCGCGACCGGGCTGCCTTTGACGAAAAGGATGCGGCGCGTGCGGGTCGCATCCCAGCGCAACTCGACCGTCGCCGAGCCGTCGACGCCGCGGCGCACGACGCCGGCGGCACATTGCTTCGTCTGCGTATAGGCGGGTGCGCAGGCGATCGTCGCCTGCGCGTGGTAGCGCGTGCCGGCGACCAGCGCGTCCCGGGCCGCCGAGAGCGGTGGCAGCGGCTTGCCCGTCACGGCGATGGTCAGCGTGTAGCGGGTGGCGGCGTCGCGCCGTGCCGCCGCCCGCACCAGATAGACGCGCAGGGTGTATACACCGTCATCCGGCAGCAGGCCCTCGAAGCGATTGTCGCCGACCTGGCCGATGTACATCGCGGCGTCGGGCGAACCGGGTGGCAACAGGTTGACGTAGGCCGACGCACTGCTGGCCTCGAGTTTCAGCGCGACGTGCTGTCCCGCGCCGGCACGCAGGGTGTAGTCGACGTATTGACGCCCTTGGATGCGCCCCGTGAGGGTGGCCGAACTGCTGCCCTTCTTGAACTGCACCGGTTTGACGGAACGCTCTGCGTCGTCCGCGGCGAAGGACGGGGCAGGGTGCGCGCCGGCGAGCACGGCGGCGGCGAGGAGGACCATGGCAACGCGTTGATTCATGAGGGTCCTCGTTTCCGATTCCAGAGCTCTCCGAGCGACGGCGATGTCATCTGCAGCCCGGCGAACGAGGCGGGCGTCTGCGCTTCACGAACGGATGGCATGTGGCCAAGGGCGGAGCGGGTCAGCGCCTGGCGAAGAACAGCACGCCCGAGGCCTCCCCCTGGCGATAGGCCAGGGCGAGCTGGCCGGCATGAAACCAGAACCGCTCCACGCCGGCAAGCGCGGCGAGGAAGCGCGCCTCGAGCGTCATCGCGTCGCCGGGGCAGGCCATCCGCGTGGTCAGCGCGGGTCCCATGGCGAGATCGCCGGCGAATTCGCCCCTCGCGCTGACAGCCGCGGAATAGCGGTTGCAGCCGGCCTGCCCGGCGAACTTGCCGTCGGCGTAGGCGAGCGTCACCTCGGGCTCCGCTGCCGCGGACTCGTTCGGGTTCCACTTGCGCAGCACCCATTGATTTCCGGCCAGCGCGTCGGGCGTGAGGCGCGCGGGCTGTTCCGGCCGAGCGGCAGGCCGCAACGCGTTCTTCTCCAGCGTCCAGGCCAGCGTCGCCAGTTCGCCCGCGCAGCAGCCGGGATCGTTGGGGCCGGCGCGGACGACATCGAGGACGATCTGCCGTCCTTCGACGCGCAGATCGCGGATCTGCACGCGGTCGCCGACGAGCCGCGTCGCCACGTTGCGGACCGTCGCGCCAACGCGCTTGACGGCGGCGACGTGCAGAAATTGCCCTGTGCCGCCGCCGGAAAAGTTGATCAGAACCACCGCGTCGCTCACGCCGTCGCCGTCGAGGTCGCCGTGCGCGACGAGGCTTTCGATCAGGTTGGCCTGCGGATAGGTCGCGCCGCCGGGGATCGCCGGCGGGCCCTCCCACCGGCCGTCCTTGAAGGGCAGGGGGCGCCGCTCCCCGTCGATCCCGCGATAGGTCAGGTTGCGCAGCGCCTCGGGAGGGATCCGCGCGGCCGCAGCGGCAGCACCGGGCGCCTGCACCGTCGCCGCGCCCGCGGGCGACGAGGGCTTGCACGAGAACTTCGCGCCCATCCACTCCACCGCCGCCTCGCCCTGGTGCTCCCAGAACGACACGTTGCGTCCCGCATAGCGCGCGCCGCTGCCGCTCATCGCGCGATAGGCGATGACCTGGTCGCTGCCGTAGGTCAGCACCGCGCTCGGCAGCTCGGTATTGCCGTAGAACGTCGCCGTGAAGGGCCTGCGCGGATCCGCATTGCAGACGTAGCCGACATAGGCAGGCACCTCGACGAGCCCGCCGATGATCTGCAGCTCGGTGATGCGCGTGGCGTATTCCGACTCGACGCAGGTGCGCACCGCTTCCGCTTTCCAGCACTCGTTACGCCCCTTGATCCAGCCGCGCTGCAGAGTGCGCTGGTTCTTCTTGCCCGGCGGGGGCAGGTTCTTCATTGCGCGGGCGAAGACGCTCGACAGCTTGCGGTCGAGCGCGGCGAGCCCCGCATCTGCGCAGACGAGCCGCTCGACGGTGCCGCCCGCCCGACTGCAATCGAACGCCGGATTGGCGGCCAGCGCGGGGAGCGCTGCCATGCCGAGCAGCATGACGCCCAGCGTGTGAGTCACGCGGTAAAGAAGCGATCGCCAACGCATCAGGCGTCGCGCCCAGGACAGACGCTGGCCATCATTTCCTGTTGCCATGATCCGGCACGCAGTGCCCCTGCGGGTTGGGACGGTAGCCGGGAGGACACGACGCGCTGGGCCGCGGCTGGACTGGCTGCGGCGCTTGCGGCTGCGGTCGCGGCTCCTGCGCCACTGGCGGCTGCGTACCGGTCGGCTGCACGACGGGACCACCGGCCGGACTGCCCGTCGGGGGCTGGGCGGTCGACGGGCCAGGCACGGCGACCGGCGCCTGCGCGATCCCGCATTGTGTCGACGGATTGGCGGGCGCCGTACGGCACACGGCACTCGCCGCCGTGGCGATGGGCACCGCAAAACTGGTCACGGAGTCGGTGAGCACCGCGCCTTTCTCGACCCCGTGCGTCTTCGTGAACACGCCATGCGCCTCGCGCGCGACCGCGATGCCCAGGGCGCCTTGCTGCGCCGCTTCGGCGCAGACCACGAACACCGCGCGGTATCCGTCGCTGCCTTTCTCGTAGCCGATCGCGAGGCGGGCGTAGGGGTCGCGGAAGTTGTCCGGGTTCAACCTCGAGGACAGGTCGACGCAGTTCTCGACCGAGCCCTGCGCGAGTTCCGCACCGATGCCCGAGCGCACGGCGTCGTACTTCACCACGATGTCCGAGGCGCGCGCCTTCGCCTGGTAGTTGCGGTAGAGGGGGTAGGCGATCGCGACGAGAATGCCGACCACGGCGACGCTGATCAGGATCTCCAGAAGCGTGAATCCGCGCTGCAGGAACTTGGGCTGCATGGCTTCTCCGTAATGTTTCAGTCTCGGGTGCGGCGCACGTCGCGGTTGCCATCGCTGTCGAGCCACAGCGTGATGCCGTGGCTGGACACGGACAGTCGGTACGCTTGCTCGTGATGGTCGTTGACGTAGCGCTCGTAGCGCACGATGGCGGCCAGCGAGGCGCTGGGCAGCGCATCGGGCAAGTCACGATCGGCGCGCCGAGCCGCCTCGACCACGTCGCGCGCCTGCGTGAGCACGCTTTCGAGATCGGCCTCCGCACTCGCCCCTTTGCGCGAGGACAGATTTCCCAGTTGCCACAGGCCGTAGACGAGCAGCACGCCGAGGAGCGTCCACGCGGCCGGCTTCCACCAGAGAGGCTGTCCCTTGCCCGAGGTCGGGCGCCGGGAACGGCCGGTGGTTTCCTGAACTTCGTCGTACGCGGCTTGCGTCAGACTGTGCAGGTCGGGCTTGGACTGCATCGGGGCTGCTGACCGTAGGGAATTCTTGACTGGCCGCGTAGGTTATCATGAGTGCCACAGAGCAGACACGGTCTGGGCGCGCTCGCGCAAATTCCCATGATGTCCAATGAGCATTCGATGTCGCTAGCGGGGCGGATCCGAGCGATCGCGCGGCGCGCGTTTCCGAACGCAAGGCCGCTGGATACGCTTGAACTGGATGCGTCCGTGCGCAGCGCGTGGGCGCAGATCGCAGCCGCCGCTGGCGTCGACGCGTGGGGGCTGGCGAAGGGCATCGCCAACGAACTCGGTCTGCAAGTGGCGACCGATCTCGGCAAGTCGGACGCATTTGCCGCGCAGCTGGTGCCCGAGAAGCTGGCGAGCGAACACCTCGTCCTGCCGCTCGCCGTGGATGGTGCGCGGCTCGTGGTTGCCGCGGCATGCCCGTTTCCCGGCGGGGGATTGTCCCGGGTGCAATTCGTGGCGAACCGCAAGCTGGAGGTGCGCGTGGCGCCGCCGGACGCCATCGACGAAGCAATCGTTTCCGCCTACGCGCGCGTCGCGGAGCAGCAGGGCGGCGCCATCGGGACGATGCGCTGGTCGGACGAGGGCGAACCGTTTGCCGGCGGCGACGTCGAGCAGAGCGCCATCGTCCGCCTCAGCCGGTCCTTGCTGCTCGAGGCGATCGAGACGCGCGCGTCGGATCTGCACTTGCAGCCGTTCGCCGGCGGCGGCATCGCGCGCTCGCGCGTCGACGGCATTCTGCGCCGCGTCGCGATCTTTCCGGCCCCCGTGCTGAAGGCCGTGACGCGCTTCTTCAAGGCGCAGGGCGGGATGGATCCGACCAACGACCGCATGGCGCAGGATGGCCGCATGTCGCTCGTGATCGGGCGCGCCGACTACGATCTGCGCCTGTCGGTGCTTCCGGCGAGCCGCGGCGAGCGGCTGGTGATTCGCATTCTCGACCAGGGCCGCGTGCATCAGCTGTCCGGGAGCGGGCTCAGCAAGGCTGCCACGCTGACCTTGCGGCGCCTGCTCGGGCGCACGTCGGGGCTGCTGCTGCTCACCGGGCCGACCGGCTCGGGCAAGACGTCGACGCTCTACTCGATGCTCGCCGAGATCAACAGCGTCGGCGTGAGCATCATCACCGTGGAGAACCCGGTCGAGTACCGCATCGCGGGGATCTCGCAGGTCGAAGTGAATCCGAAAGCGGGGCTCACGTTCGCCAGTTCGCTGCGCTCCATCCTGCGGCAGGACCCGGATGTCGTGCTGATCGGCGAGATCCGGGATGCCGAAACGGCCGAGATTGCGATGCAGGCGGCGCTCACGGGCCACCTCGTGCTGTCGACGCTGCATACCAACGATGCCGTCACGGCGGTCCCGCGGCTGATCGACCTCGGCGTGCATCCGTCCGTCGTGGCGGACGCGGTGGCGGCCGTGCTCGCGCAGCGGCTGTTGCGCCGCTTGTGCGAGGCTTGCCGCAAGCCGGTCGGGGGCGAGCTGCTCCTAGAGGAGCGCCTGTTCCAGCAGCTTTCCGGCGAGCTGCCGCGCTTCCGCGCGGCCGGATGCGAGGCCTGCCACGGGACCGGCTACCTGGGACGCTTCCCGGTCTGCGAGATCGTCGAGATGACGCCAGAGCTGGCGGTCGTCGTCGCCCGGGAGCACGGCGACCTGGGCAAGCTGCGGGAAGCCGCCAGCGGACCCCTCGCGTCGCTGGCCATCGCGGCGATGAACCGGGTGATCTCCGGCGATACGACCGCGGGCGAGGCTGCGCGCGTCATCGGCCAGCATTTCTGGACCGACATCGGGCGACAATTCAGCCGCGCAGTGCCCGCCGGGACCCTCGCCGCGCTGCAAACCGTGGAGCGCGAGCAAAGCGGTATCGGCGTCGTCCACTTCGAGAGCGACCCCGCCGAGCGCCAGGTCGTTGGCGAAGCCCTGGTGGCGTCTGGCGTGAGAGTGCATGGCACGGGCGAAATCGACACGTTGCGCCGCATCCTCGAGACGCAGGACGACGTGGTCCTGCTGATCCTCGATCTGGACGCGGGCACTGGCCAGGACAACGTCGAGCTCTTGAAACGCATGCGCGTGGCGATTGCTTGGGCCCGTCTGCCGATGCTCGTCATCGTCCCTGAGGGTGACACCCGGCTCCACAAGCTGCTCGAAGGCCATGGCGTGGCGGACTATCTCGTCAAGCCGGTGACCCCGCAGGAAATCGTCGACCGCGCGCGTGCGGTTCTGGCGCGATAAGGTCGGCAATGGGGGCGGGGGAGTGCAGGGCGAGTCGCTTTCGGCCAGTCGCCATCGAAAGCCTTGCAACGCGCACGCTGCTCCTGGCCGGACTGCTCGGGGCCCTTGCGGGCTGCGCGGCGCCGCTCGTGCGCGCGCCGCTCGAGTTGCCTGCGGCGCTCGCTACGCTCCAGTCGAAGCAGCTGGACGGGGTCACCGTCTCGGCGGCCATCCTGACCGACGCGCAGGCGCGCGCGCATTTCGGCGCGGATCTCGCCGCGCGCGAGGTGCAGGTGGCATGGCTCGGCGTGCGCAACGCCTCCGGCCGCCGGCTGTGGTTCATTCCGAATCTGCTGGATGCCGATTTCTATTCGGCGGACGAGGTTGCGCTGATGGTGCAGGGCGACGTGCCCGCTGGCGCATTCGACGCGCTGCGCCAGCACCTGCGCGACGAAGCGATGCGCGTGCTGCTGCCCCCGGGTACGCTGACCGAAGGCATGGTGTTCCTGCCGCGCGTCGAGGGCGGGCGTTTTCTCGACGTGAGCCTGCATGCGGATTCCTGGGACGACGAGGCCGCGCGCGGGCTGGCGGGCGCCGCCGCCCCGGCGCGAACCGGGTCGCGCCCGCGCGAGCTGCGTTTCGGATTTGCGGTCGCGCTGCCGGACGGCGATTTCGACTACGAGCGTATCGACCCCGCGCGCGCCTACGGCGAGCGGACACTGCCCGACCTGGATGCCGTGCGCTTGCGCGCCGAACTCGAGAAGCTGCCCTGCTGCACGACCGACGCCGAGGGCC